>CALWBS010000087.1 GCA_944376135.1 uncultured Enterocloster sp. | reverse complement strand
GGCACCAAAGTATTGTCAATATCAAAAATAATTCCCCGGATTCCCTTTGCCTGGTAGTGCTCATAGGGAATCTCATAGGCCGAACCTGCCATCCGGTCCGGATAAAATGTTTCCAACATGCTGCGCTGTGTCCCTTCCTGCTCCTTTTGGCCGCTTCTTTTTCTGACCGTCTGGCCGTATTAAGCGGATTCCTATTTCTTCAGAAGCTTTCCCAGCTCCTCCATAAATGTATTCACATCTTTAAATTCCCGGTAAACTGAGGCAAAGCGCACATAGGCGACTTCGTCCACCTCCTTGAGCTTGGCCATCACCAGCTCGCCGATGGCTGAGGTGGGAACCTCCCTCTCTTCCCGGTTAAAAATCTGGTTTTCAATCTCGTCAATCATCAGGCCAATCTGCTGGGGAGAGACTGGGCGCTTGTGACAGGAGTGCAGGATTCCCGCCTCTATCTTGGATCTGTCGTAGGCTTCCCGGCTGTTGTCCTTTTTAATCACCATGAGGGGCATAGTCTCCAGCTTCTCGTAAGTGGTAAAACGCTTGCCGCACCTCTCACACTGACGCCGCCGGCGGATCGAGCTGTTGTCATCCGCGGGACGCGAGTCAATCACTTTTGTGTCGGACTGGCCGCAGAATGGGCATTTCATAGAGCTTCCTCCTTTCTTTTGCGCGGATGCGCATTTCTCCGGAGCAGCTCTTGTTTCCCTCTGCCCGGACAGCTACATTTATTGTAACCGAAAGGGCCGGGGAGCGCAAGGATTTTTGCGGATACAAGGCCTCTGAACCGCTCCGTTATATTTTTTCCGTCACCTCTTTTTCCTTTACATCCACCAGTATGATGTCGCTCCCCACCTGACAGATGTCGCAGAAAGGGATGACGTATTCTTTTTCCCGTCCTAGAAAGCCGCAGATGCAGCCCGGGCCGGGAACAATTAAAGCCACCATGCAGCCTGTTTTCATGTCAAAGTCCACATCCCCCACAAATCCAAGTCTCCGGCAGTCCTTTATATTGATTACCTCTTTTTTTTTTTTTTTATAAATGCGCATGTCCGGGCCTCCGGGATTTTCTCACAGCTATTATATGAGGCAGCCGGATGTCCGTATGCCGTTTTAAGCCATTTCCGGCTTACTGGACAATGGTGTCAATCATCCATCCGCCGTTTTTCTTCGTCATCCAGAATCCGCTGATTGCGCCTACCTGAACCCGCTGCTCTCTTTCTTTAAGTCCCGAAGCATCTATCTGGTTCACCTCGTTCACCATATCATCAGTAAATACCCGGCTCTCGCCTAATTCCATCAGCTGCGCTGCGGACGCGATATCCTTGATGCTTCCGTCCGACAGGTAAATCTTTACCGGATAGGTGCACTGTTTGGACAATGTCTCAAGATCCCGGTAGTAGAATGTCCTCTGGAACTGCTCCGCGGCCTGAACCAAATCGCTCGTTTTGCCGGATGCCTGGCTTCCTTTGACCTGAATGCGGGTAACTTTCCATTTTCCGTTTATCCGCTTCATCGTCACGCCGGCTCCCTCCCCAATCTGCAGATTTTTTCCGGCATCTGCCTGAATCTTGGCCGTATTTACCGCTTCCACGATCTCCAGCGTCTCTTTCGTAAATATAGCCTGACTTCCCAAAGCTATGAGCGCCTTCCGGCTCTTAATCTGGGAGGACGCCCCGTTCTGGTCTACCAAAGTAAGCGGATACGCGCATTTTTTTGCCAATGCCTCCAAATCTTTTTCGCTGAAAGCCTTTTGAACCTCTCCCGCGGCATCCCTCATTTTCATCTCCTCCGATGGGCGTGAGGACTGCTTCCGGGTACGGGCATACGCCGGTGCGGACGGCAGCAGGGCTGCAAATGCCAGCGCGCAAAAAAACGCCAAGAACCAGTGCATGATCATCTTTTGTGTCTTCATAATTTATTACCTTCCTTTCTTTTGGTTACCCTTATTGGACAAGGGGATGTATATTAGACACAAAAAACACGGAAAAAGTTTTGCACGCAAAAAAGTTTTTTACGAAAGAAGGAGACGCGCCTGCGCCTCCTTCAATTTTGTACCGCACCTTATTTAGTTAGAACAGCGGCACAACCGCGCCCTCATACGTAACCTCCATAAACTCCTTTACCTCTGGGCTTGTAAGGGCCTCAATCAGTGCCTTCGTCTTGTCGCTCTCCGCATCCTCAGCCCGGACCGCTACCACATTGCCATAGGTGGTCGCTGCCAGTGAATCAGGATCTTCAACCGCCAGGGCATCGCTCATCTTCAGCCCTGCCTCGATGGCGTAGTTTCCGTTGATAACCGCGATATCCTCGTCCGGAAGGGAACGGGGCAGGAGAGCTGCCTCCAGCTCAACAAACTGCAGATTCTTGGGATTGTCCACAATATCCATGGGGGTTGCCTCAAGACCGGCATCCTCTTTCAAGGTGAGCAGGCCCTGAGCCTCCAAAAGCAGGAGGGCTCTCGCCTCGTTGGTGATATCGTTGGGCACCAGCACGGTCGCTCCATCCTGCAGCTCGTCCAGGGAAGAGGTCTTGCCCGCATAGATGCCGAAGGGCTCGTAGTGGATGGCTCCGGCGCTCACCAGATCCGTACCGTTCTGCTCATTAAAGGAATCCAGATAGGGCTTGTGCTGGAAATAGTTGGC
>CALWBS010000086.1 GCA_944376135.1 uncultured Enterocloster sp. | reverse complement strand
AAACTCTACGCCCTCGTCAAAGACCTTAAAGTGCTCTGCCGCAGTTCCCGGAACAGACTCGTACACAAACATGTCGTTGCGCTCCAGCTTGGTGATCTCCCTGCAGGTCTTCACCTTGTATAAATCTCCCTGGTGCTCAAAATCAGACTTCTTCGCCTTCTGCGCCAGCTTATAATTGCCAAAGCTGATGCTCCCATCCTCTTCCGTGCGGATCAATTCTTCAATGACCGGCATGCTTTTATCCTCCTGCTCCTTATCCTATTTATGTATTTTATGTGGCTTGTACTGCAAAGCAGTTGCTATTGACGGAAAGGATACACCATTTCCGTAAATAAATTATACACCACTATCCGGCAAAAGGCCAGTGAAATAATTCTAAATTCAGGTTCAGACGGCAGAAAACCAAGAGCGAAAACCGGCGTCAAGCTCGCTTGTAAGCCTGCTTTCTCTCTTGGTTTTCCATCGGGAAACCCCCGATGCTTCTTGTGCGGCCAACTGGCCGCACAAGAAGACCACGCCGTCTGAACCGTACCCCCGCGAATTCCTCATTCTGAAACCAGGCGTCAGCCCTGCCCGCAAGCCCATTCCCGGCTATGCTTTTCCCCGCGGTCTCCGCGCCCGTCTTTCATCACGCCCCCGCGGCTGCTGTCTCCGCCTTCTTCTTCGCGGCAGTCTTCTTTCGGGCCGCCGCCTTCGCCTTCACCGCAAAGGTCAGCTTCTCCCCGTCAAACCCTACATTCACCTGGCCGCCTGCCTTAATATGGCCGTCCAGCATCTCCTCCGCCATCTTATCCTCCAGAAGGCTCTGAATGGTACGGCGCAGGGGACGGGCCCCGTATTTATCATCATATCCCTTATCAATCAGGTAATCTCTGGCCGCATCGTCCACCGTAAGGGTGATGCCCAGCTGCTCCCTGCTCCTCTTTATAATGCCGCGGAGCATGATATCCGCGATTCCCTTCATGTGCTCCTTGGTGAGCGGATGGAATACGATAATCTCATCAATCCGGTTTAAGAACTCCGGCTTGAACAGCCGCTTGACCTCATCCATCACCCGGCCTTTCATGAATTCATAATCCGCCTTGGCGTCCGCGGCCACGCCGAATCCCAGCCGCTTGGGCGAGATAATATTCTCCGCCCCCGCATTGGACGTCATGATAATAATGGTATTTTTAAAATCAATCTTCCGGCCCTGAGCATCGGTGATATGTCCGTCGTCCAGCACCTGGAGGAGGATATTGAATACATCCGGATGGGCCTTCTCCACCTCATCAAAAAGGATCACGGAGTAGGGGTTGCGGCGAACCTTTTCGCTTAACTGGCCGCCCTCCTCATAGCCCACATATCCTGGCGGGGAGCCGATCATCTTGGACACGCTGTGCTTCTCCATGTACTCAGACATATCCACCCGGATCAGAGAATTTTCCGTTCCGAACATGGCCTCGGCCAGTGCCTTGGACAGCTCGGTCTTTCCCACGCCTGTAGGCCCTAGGAATAAGAAGGAGCCAATAGGGCGCCCCGGATCCTTTAATCCCACGCGGCCCCGGCGGATGGCCTTGGACACCGCAGTCACCGCCTCCTCCTGGCCTACCACACGCTCATGGAGAATGGACTCCAGGTTTTTAAGCCGCTCGGACTCCTCCTCGGCAAGCTTTCTCACAGGGATCTTGGTCCAGCCGGAAACCACGTCCGCCACCTCATTCTCATCCACGATAAGCTTTCGCGTCTCCTTTTCCTTCTCCCATTTTTCCAGGGTCTCTTTGATCTTTTCCCTGAGCTTCTCCTGCTTTTTCTTGATCTCACCGGCCTTCTCGTAGGCCTCCTTCTTGATGGCCTCCTCCTTGTTTTCCTCCAGCTCGTCGATCTGGGTCTCGTACTCCTTGATCTTTTCCGGCTTGGTGTAATTGAGCAGGCGCACCCGAGATGCCGCCTCATCGATCAGGTCGATGGCCTTATCCGGCAGGAAGCGGTCATTGATATAGCGGCTGGAGAGCTTCACCGCGGCCTCCAGAGCCTGGTCCGTGATCTCCACCTTATGGTGCTCCTCGTAACGGCTGCGGAGTCCCTTCAAAATGGCAATGGACTCCTCCTCTGTCGGCTCGTCCACCATCACAGGCTGGAACCGACGCTCCAGGGCGGAATCCTTCTCGATGTACTTCCGATACTCATTGATCGTGGTGGCGCCGATGAGCTGAATTTCCCCCCGTGCCAGGGAGGGCTTCAAAATATTGGAGGCGTCCAGAGCCCCCTCGGCTCCTCCGGCGCCGATGATGGTGTGTATCTCATCGATGAACAGCAGCACGTCCCCGGAATTTGTCACCTCGGACACCACGTTCTTAATTCTCTCCTCAAACTCACCCCGGTACTTGGAGCCCGCTACCATGCCGGACAGGTCCAAAACCATAACCCGTTTTCCCGCAATGGTCTCCGGCACATCCCCGGAAGCGATCATCTGGGCCAGTCCCTCCACGACGGCGGTCTTTCCCACGCCGGGCTCGCCGATCAGGCAGGGATTGTTCTTTGTCCGGCGGCTCAAAATCTGAATCAGGCGCTGGATTTCCTTCTCCCGCCCGATTACCGGGTCCAAGCGTCCGTCCTTTGCCAACTGAGTCAAATTCCGGCTGTAGCTGTCCAGCGTAGGGGTAGCATTTCCCTTGCGGCCGGCCCGCGGGCCCTGGACGTCCTCCTTAGCCGCAGGAGCATCCTCCCCCATAGCAGCCAGCAAATCCAGATACAGCTTCTGGATGCTGATACCAAGAGTATTTAACAGGCGGAGCGCCACACAGTCACCCTCCCTCAGGATAGCGATGAGCAGATGCTCCGTTCCGATCTGAGCCGCCTTAAAGCGCACGGCCTCCCGGTAGCTGTTTTCAATAACCCGGCGGGCTCTGGGCGTGTAAAATGTCCGATCCGCCGTCTGTATGGCGGGATTCGGCGCGATGAGCTGACGCACCAGCTCCATGACCCGCTCCTCCTCCAGTCCATTTTCCTCTAAAACCTTGGCCGCAACGCCTGTGCCCTCCTTCAGCAGTCCGATGAGCAGATGCTCCGTCCCCACGTATCCGTGGTTTAAGGACTCCGCCACCCCTACTGCCAGGCTTAAAGCCTCCTTGGCCTGTGGTGTATATCGATCCATATTGTATGTCCTCCTTATATGTTTCCTACCTAAGCTCCGGCAGATTTTCCCGGATAAAAGCCGCCCGGACGCTGTCCATCTCTTCCTTATCCAACGGCCTTCTGGCCCAGAGATTCAAATTTGCGGATTTGATGCCCAGCATCAGCTTGTACAGACTGCACGGCCTGTCAAAATGAATCAGCCCGTCCTCCTCCCCGGCCATGAGCTGGGAAAGGAAAATTCTGGCATCTTTCTCCGCTATCTTCCTCGCATATTTCAAGACTCCGTAGGATTTGTACGTCTCATCCTCCCGCTCCAGGCGCTGGGTATTCAAAGTCGCGTTCCGCACCCGCATCTCTTGGTTGTTGAGCTGGGAAGCCGCCTTCATCACGAGCTCCACAATTTCCTTCTCTGACTGCCCCAGAGTCCGCTGGTTGGACAGCTCGTAGAGACTGCCGTAATTTTCATTGCCGTCTCCGTAAAGCCCCCGGATAGCGGCGCCGAACCTACTCATATCCCCCACGATGCTCTGGAACTTCCGTATCTGGGACAGAGTGGGCAGGTGCAGAACCACGCAGGCCCGAAGCCCTGTGCCCACGTTGGTGGGGAAGGAGGTGAGGTAGCCGTATTTGTCGTCAAAGGCATAGGAAAAACGCTCATTTATATAATCATCCATGACATCCGCCCTCTGCCAGAGCTCCTCCAGCTTAAAGCCTGGGGCCAAAAGCTGCATCCGGATATGGTCATCCCCTCCCAGAACCACACTGCTCCCCTCATCCTCAGACAGGTAGAGCCCGATGGGCTCCTGGCGCTCCACCGCCGCCTTATTTAAAATGCGCCGCTCCCGCAGAGCCTGTTTTTCCAGCCCCTGCATAGAATCCAGCCGTTCAAAGCGGTATTCCCGGCCGTCCAGGCTGCCGATATCTGACAGTCCGTCTTTTAAGCTGGTAACCAGCTCCTCGCACTGGCTCCTGGTCAGCCGGGAGGGAAAGGCATACTCATCCCAGTTCCTTGCCAGCCGGATGCGGCTGTAGATAATATTGGACTGACTGCAGTCGATCGCGTCAAACCATTTACTCATGGCTCTTCGCCCCCTCTCCCGCGGCATCCGCTCCTGTTCCGGCCGCCGCCCCATCCTGAGCGGATGATGGTCCGCCGGTCTTTGCAGCGGCCTTCAGTGCCCGAATCTCATCCCGGTAATGGGCGGCCTGCTCATACTCCTCCTGACGCAGGGCCTCCTTGAGCTTTCGGTCCAGTTCCCGAACTTTCTTTGCCAGAGCAGCATCTGTGCCCGCTTCCTCCGGCGCAAAGGAAAGGGCCTCCGTCCGCATCTCTTCGCCGGCCGTCCCCCCTTCAGCGCTCTTTGCGGTCTCCGGATGTTCCTTTTCAAACTTGCTCCGAAACTTTGGCCGCTTGCCCTTGTGGCTCTCGCTTCCCTGAAGCTGCTTGATCTTGTCATTTATAAACAGATCAAACACCCCGTAGCAGTCCGGGCAGCCAAAACGGCTGTTTTCCACAAAATCGTCAAAACTGGTCCCGCAGGTCGGGCAGACTACCCGCCCCCGCACATCTGTCTCCTCCTCGTCATCCGTCAGGCCTAAGAGACCTGAGAGCAGCCGTCCCAGCGGGAATTCCCCGTCAAGCAGGGCTGTATACTGCCCAAAGTCCATCTCCTTGGCGCAATGCGAGCAGAGATTGTGCTCTGTTTTTACTCCATTAATAATTTCCGTATATTTAATATTCGCTTCTCGGATCTTACATCTCTCACATAACATGGCAAATCCTCCCGTGGGATTATTCCTCCCCTTGATTTCCGTCTGTGTCTTCCATACACGCTCTGGTGTACCGGTCATAAATCTCATCCACGAGCTGATGGACTTCCTCCCTGGTAATGTTTTTGCAGATGCCGCAGGCCAAAACCACCTCCAGGTTCTGCCGCATCGTATTTATCGCCTGAATTTTATCAACGTCCAGGCTCACCACCGCGCCCCTGCGCCGGTCCAGCTTCACATATCCCTCCTGTCGCAGCACCGCATACGCCTTATTTACCGTATGCATATTGATGCCGATATGGTCCGCCATCTGCCGCACTGAGGGAAGGGTATCCCCCTCATGGATCATCTCCGTGGCGATGCCCATGATGATCTGGTTGCGAAGCTGTATATAGATTGCCTCATCGCTGTTAAAATCAATCTTCAATACCATAGAATCCACCATCTTTCGTTTTTTCAGGCAGAAGTTATAACTGTTCTACAAACAATATAACAGTCTACTCCTTTACTATAGCAAGTTCCGGGCCATTCGTCAAGTCCTATCTTGACAGTAGGAAAAAGTCCTGCTATGGTTGTTATAATGCAGTTTCGATACGGAGGCAAAATTCGACATGGGAAATGACTATCTGATAAAAGAAAAGCCCTTGAAAGCTCTGCTGCTCTTTTCCCTTCCTATTATACTGGGAAATCTGTTCCAGCAGACCTATACAATGGCAGATTCGGCCATTGTGGGCCGTTTTGTGGGAGAACAGGCGTTGGCCGCGGTCGGCGCTTCCTATTCTCTGACCAATATATTCATCTGTGTGGCCTTCGGCGGCGGCATCGGCGCCTCGGTCATCGTCAGCCGATATTTCGGAGCCGGCCAGTATCGGGCTATGAAACTGGCTGTATACACGGCATTCCTATCCTTTTTGGGAATCAGTATTTTTTTAGGCGTCCTTGGCCTCATCGCCAGCCAAGAGATTATGATTCTGCTGAACACTCCGGCGGATGTGCTGGACATGGCCGTAGAATATCTGAACATTTATTTTCTCGGGCTCCCCTTCCTGTTCATGTACAATGTTCTCTCCTCCATGTTCAATGCCCTGGGGAAGTCCCGAATTCCTCTCTATTTTTTGATCTTTTCCTCCCTGTTCAACATCGTCCTGGACGTGATTTCCGTGACCTGGCTGCACATGGGAGTGGCCGGTGTGGCCTGGGCGACGCTCATCGCCCAGGGCATTTCCGCCGTTCTCTCTTTCCTTGTGTTCATGCGGCTTTTGAGGAAGTTAAGCCGGGAATCCTCTGGCCTTTTTGACCGCGGGGAGCTTGTCTCCATGACAAAAATCGCCCTTCCCTCCATCCTCCAGCAGTCTACAGTGTCTATCGGCATGATGCTTGTCCAGTCCGTGGTCAATTCCTTTGGCTCCCAGGCACTGGCGGGCTTTTCCGCTGGCATGCGCATTGAATCCATCTGCGTGGTGCCGATGAGCGGCATCGGCAGCGCCATCTCCTCCTATACTGCCCAAAACATGGGCGCCGGCAGCGATGAGCGGGTGGTAAAAGGCTACCGCGCCGCCAATCAGATGGTAATCTTTTTTGCCGTAATCCTCTGCGCCGCCCTCCAGCTCTTCCATCGGCCTCTGATCACCTTATTTCTGGGGGATGAGGGGACTGCGGCCGCCTTGGCTACCGGAGAAAATTATTTGAAATTCATCGGCTGGTTCTTCTGCCTCATCGGATTTAAAATGGCCGCTGACGGACTGCTGAGGGGAGCAGGGGACATGACCATGTTCACCATCGCCAACCTGCTCAATCTCTTTATCCGGGTGGCAGTGGCCATGACCATGGCCCCCATCTACGGCATCGATATGGTCTGGTACGCCGTACCCATCGGCTGGTTTGTAAACTGGCTCATCTCCTACTGCGAGTACCGCACCGGAAAATGGAAAAAGATTCGGGCCCGGGCATAAAATCTTCCCGCCCGGCCTGCTCTCCCCTACAGGTGCATCAGCATGCAGGCCAGCTTAAAATAAACAATAAGACTCACCCCGTCCACAATGGTGGTGATAAGAGGCGCGGCCATGATGGCGGGATCCACGTGCAGGGCCTCCGCGGCCAGAGGAAGGAGGCATCCGATCGTCTTTGCCATCACCACAGCGGCCATAAGGCTCAGCATCACAGTGACAGCCAGCATCTGGCTGCCCGGATACTGGAGGGCCAGCCGGATAAAGTTCACCATTCCCAAAACAAGGCCAGCCGCCAGACCCACCCGCATCTCCTTCCATAGGACGCGGAACGCATCTCCCGGCCGAATTTCCCCCAGGGCCATCCCTCGAATCACCATGGTACTGCTCTGGCTTCCCGCATTTCCCCAGGTATCTGTGAGCATGGGAACAAAGGAGACCAGGAGGGGAACTGCTGCAAAGGCATTTTCATAGCTGGAGAGAATTCCCCCCGTGACCATTCCTGAAATCATCAGAACCAAAAGCCAAGGCAGGCGCTGCCCCGTCATAGACAGGACGCTGGTCTTCAGGTACGGTCTCTCTGCTGTTCCCCTCCCCTCTGTCCGCACTGCCCTTTCGTTTTTTCCGGCTGCCTGTGCCGGAATTTCTCTCCACCGCATTTCTCTCGTCAACTTTTTCATCTTGCTTCTCTCATGAACGGCGCATCATGAAAGCAAAACAGCCATGTCCTGCTCTCAGGTCCATGGCTATTATCACAAGCGGCTGTCCTCCGGACAGCACTTACACCGGCAGGTCTGTCCGGACAGACTCCGCCCTCCGTAAAAGGCAGCAGAAACGACCGGCTGCAAGGTGTGGCCGGGCAGACTCCGCCGCCATGCGCTCGTGATAATGGTCCGCTTTCATCTTACGACTTCGACCTTCCATGATCGTTTCACTTCCTTTCTTCTTAATTTTGTTCCTTTAGAATACCAGGCCAGGCCAAAAAAATCAACCCCTATTTTGGGCACTTCCGCCGCAAAATCTCCCAGAGCCTTCTCTTTATGCCCTCTCTATCTTCTGACTTCCCGTTGTCCACACGTGCGTCTCTTTTGCAGCCGCCGGCGTGTTCTGGGCCATAACCCCCACCAGCCGGTGAGGCACATAGGGCTCCTCCAGATACGCACACTCCTCAGGATTCAGTTTCAAATCCACCGCCTTGGCCGCCCCCTCGATGTGATGCAGCTTCGTGGCGCCCACCACCGGGGCTGTCACCTTTGTCAAGAGCCAGGCCAGAGAGATCTCTGTCATGGATACGCCCCGCTTCGCCGCCAGCTCTGCTACCCGGCCGATAATCACCTGATCCTGTTCGGCGGTTGCGTCGTATTTCAGGCGGGCATACGCATCCTCCTGAAGTCGCTTGGATGTCTCCCCCGGATGTTTGGACAGCCGGCCTCCTGCCAGGGAGCTGTAGGGCGTCATGGCGATATTGTCCTCAGCGCATAGTTTTGCCTTCTCCCGCTCCTCCTCCCGGAAAATCAGGTTGTAGTGTCCCTGAACTGAGACGAATTTTGCGAAGCCCTCCCGCTCTGCCAGAGCATTTGCCTTGGCGAGCTGATAGGCAAAGCAGTTGGAGATGCCGATATAACGGACCTTTCCGGCCTTCACAATCCGGTTGAGGCCATCCATAATATCATAGAGGGGAGTCTCATAGTCCCACATATGATAAATGTACAGATCCACATAATCGAGCCCCAGATTTTTGAGGCTGGTGTTGATAAACTGTTCAATGTGCTGCTGACCGGATATACCGGCCTCTATCTCCTCAGCGGTTCGCGGCAGAAATTTTGTAGCCACAACCACGTTCTCCCGCTTCGCGAAATCCCGCAGCGCACGGCCCAGATACTGTTCGCTGGTTCCGTCCTGATAGCCGATGGCCGTGTCAAAAAAATTCACTCCCAGATCCAGGCCTCTTTTGATGATTTCCCGGGAATGCTCCTCGTCCAGGGTCCAGCTGTGCTGACCGGTCTTTGCATTCCCGAATCCCATGCATCCCATGCAGATGCGGGAGACCTGTAAATCCGAATTTCCCAATTTCGTGTACTGCATTTTCCTCTCTCCTCTCCTAAAGTCCGGTTTAGAAATGTCCCTGTTCTCACATGCTTTCCGCCCACTGCTTTAACGCATCCTCTGTGGGAAGGCCGTTGAGAAGCCGTCCCTCTTTGATGACCGCTCCCGGACAGCTGGACGCCAAGTCCTTTGCCGTCTTTCCAAAACCGCTTCCGCCGGACGTGGCGAACAGGATAATTGTTTTCCCGGTAAAATCATAGCTCTCCAGAAAAGTACGGATGATGGAGGGCGCCGTATACCACCAGATCGGAAATCCTAGGAAAATACGGTCATACTGCTCCACCGCCGCATCCCTGTCCGCCAGTTTCGGCCGGCAGGTGGGATCCTTCATCTCCAGAGAGCTGCGCGATTGTTTGTCCATCCAGTTTAAGTCCGCCTGAGTGTAGGCTGCTGCCGGCTTAATTTCATAGAGATCCGAACCTATAGCCTGGGCAAGTCTCTGTGCCGCCCGTTTCGTGGTTCCGCTCGCCGAAAAATATGCTGTTAAAGTCCTGCTCATCCGAATTCCTCCTCCGTTTTCTATTCTTTTTTCATTATAGTTTTACCTCCTTCAAATGTCCAATGCTTATCTTTCATGCTGGTTCATACGTTCTCTCTATGCGGCGGGATCAGGCCCGACCGGCAGAATCCCTGCGGAATCAGTTGATTTTATGCGCGGTCTATGCTATTTTTTCTATTAAGAAGATAAGGAGTGTTTTCATGGAAATCCGTGTACTGAAGTATTTTTTGATGGCAGCCCGCGAGGAAAACATCACCCGGGCGGCCAGCCTGCTGCATTTGACCCAGCCCACACTCTCCCGTCAGCTCATCCAGCTGGAAGAAGAGCTTGGCGTTACCCTGTTTCTGCGCAGCAAACACCGCATCATTCTCACCGAAGAGGGGATGCTTCTGCGGCGCCGGGCGGAGGAAATCGTCTCTCTGGCGGAAAAGACAAAAGAAGATTTTCTGCGCAAGCAGGAGGAACTGGCGGGAACTATCGCCATTGGCAGCGGGGAGCTGCACAGCTCCGCGTTTCTCACCCAGCTGATCACCGCGTTTCAGAAGGAACATCCCCTGGTGTGTTTTACGATTTACAGCGGCCACTCTGACAATATAAAGGAACGCCTTGAGAGAGGCCTGCTGGACATCGGGCTTCTCCAGGAGCCGGTGGACATCACAAAATACAGCTTTGTCCGCACGCCTATCCGGGAACAATGGGGCGCTTTAATGCGGTCGGATTCGGAGCTGGCCAAAAAGGCCTGTGTCACCCCAAGTGATCTGGCCGGCATGCCTCTTATCCTCCCGGAACGGGAAAATCTGCAGAATGAGCTGCGCAACTGGTTCGGTTCTTATGGGGAAAACCTGCGCATTATAGCCAGCGGAAACCTGCTCTACAATCTGGCCTCCCTGGCCCGCGACAGCGGCGGCTGCGTACTCACGCTGCGGCTGGACTGTACATATGAGGGACTGCGTTTTGTCCCCTTTTCCCCCGGCATAGAGACCGGCACCGTGCTGGTGTGGAAAAAGGCCGAGACGTTTTCTCCGGCAACCGCCGCATTCATCGAGTATGCCAAGGAATACATTTCGGGAATAACACAAAATTTAGTATAAGCATTAGACATCCTTTTGCGGCAGCGCTACAATATAAGGGAAATTTGGGGTCTCACCGGCCCCCCAAGAGAGGTAGTCGTATGACAATCAAGGAAGCCAGCGAGTGCTACAATATTCCCATAGAAATCCTGCGTGAATATGAGGGCTGGGGGCTCTGCGGCGCGGTCAAAAAAGTGATGGGCGCCTGGCAGTACGATGATACGGACTTGGAGCGCCTAAGCCTGATTATGACTCTGCACGATGTGGGCTTTGGAATTTCTGAAATCGAGACCTATATGCGGCTTCTTCTGGAGCAGGAGGGAACCGAACTTCAGCGAATGCAGATGCTCAATCAAAAGAGAGACTGCACCCTGGATGAAATTCATTTTCGGGAAAAGCAGCTGGAGCGCCTGGACTATCTGCGCCACCACATCCGGAAGCAGCAGGAGGAAAAACAGCACGCAAAAAGGAGGCATTCTACATGAAAATGCAGGACAAAGCAGTTTTTGATGAGGCAAATGTATTCGGCCAGGGACAGGCCAACACAGCGTTTGCACAGTATTTTATCGGCAATTCCTATTTAAATCCGCTGACAAAGCCCGGCGAGAGCGCAGTGGGCCTTGCCAACGTGACCTTTGAGCCGGGATGCCGCAACAACTGGCATATCCATCACGCAGTGTCCGGCGGCGGGCAGATTCTCATCTGCACAGCCGGTGAGGGATGGTACCAGGAGGAGGGAAAGGAGGCCGTGAGCCTCACGCCCGGCACGGTGATCGTCATTCCTCCGGAGGTAAAACACTGGCACGGCGCAAAAGCGGACAGCTGGTTCAGCCATATCGCTGTGGAGGTTCCCGGCGAGAGCACCAGCAATGAATGGCTTAAGCCCGTGGATGATGCCGCGTATTCCAAACTGTAACGAGTCCAAACCTTCATTCCCAATGGGCTTCCCGCACTTCTTCTGCGCGGGGCAGCCTGTTGGGAATTTTTTTCATTTTATTGACATTGGCTGCGGTCCGCGCTATCATGTAACAGTGCTATATAACATCGTTATTTTTATATGGCTTCTGCAAATCAAATACGTGTTAAGGAGGTTTTTTCCATGAAAAAACAGTCTGACCTGCCAAGACTGATGGGCTATGCCGGAGCGCACCGGTATCTGACCTATCTCTCCTGGGTTCTCTCCGTGGTGAGCGCGCTGCTGGCTCTTGTGCCATTCTGGTACATTTGGCGCATCATTCACGACGTGCTGGAGGCCGCTCCGGATTATTCACGAGCTGCAAACGTCACGGGCTGCGGCTGGGCCGCCGTGGGTTTTGCCGTGCTGTCGGTCATCGTCTATATTGCGGCCCTGCTGTGCTCCCATTTGAGCGCGTTCCGGGTTGCCGCCAACATCCGGAAAGAGCTGATGCGGCACATTGCGGCCTTGCCCTTAGGCGTGACCGAGAGCTACGGAAGCGGAAAGCTGCGGAGAATCGTGAACACTTCCAGTACCGCCACGGAAACCTATCTTGCCCACCGGCTGCCGGATAAAGCGGGGGCCATCGCCACCCCCATCGGACTGCTCGTTCTGCTTCTCGTCTTTGACTGGCGGCTGGGGCTTTTAAGCCTCGTTCCCGTTGTGCTCGGCTTCCTGATCATGATGAAGATGACCGGGGCCGGCATGCAGCAGAAAATGAGCGAATACCAGAATGCCCTGGCAGACATGTCCAATGAGGCGGTAGAATATGTCCGGGGCATCCCCGTGGTCAAAACCTTCGGCCAGACGATCTTCTCCTTCAAGCGATTTAAGGCCTCCATTGACAATTATGAAAAATGGGTCATTGCCTACACAAAGGCGCTGCGGCTGCCCATGCTGTTTTACACAACCGCAGTCAACGGCGTGTTTGCCTTTCTGATTGCCGGCGGAATTCTTTTTACACGGGACGGCGTAACCAATGCGCTGCTGTTAAATCTCATCTTCTACATAATCATTACGCCCATAATCGGGACCACACTCACGAAAATCATGTTTATGAGCGAGGACGCAATGATTGTGCGCGACGCAATCAGCCGGATCGACGAGGTGCTGGAAGAAAAGCCCTTATCCGAAAGCCAGGCAGCCCATGTGCCGAAGGACAATTCCATCTCCTTAGAACACGTCACCTTCCGCTATGGGACGGAAAAGGAGGCGGCGCTTTGCGATGTGTCCCTCAAAATCGAGCCTGGTCAAACCATCGCCCTGGTGGGCCCTTCGGGCAGCGGCAAGACCACCCTGGCCAATCTCGTCACCCGGTTTTTCGACCCGCAGAAGGGGCGCATATTTATCGGAGGTGCGGATATACGGGATATCCCCAAGGAAACGCTGATGAACACAGTGTCCTTTGTGTTTCAGAACAGCCGCCTGATCAAAGCGTCCATACGGGAGAATGTGCGCATGGGCCGTCCCTCCGCCTCGGATGAAGAAATCCGGAAGGCCCTGCAGGACGCCCAGTGCATGGACATTATTGAAAAGCTGCCCCGCGGCATCGACACGGTTGTGGGCGCGGACGGGGTATATCTGTCCGGGGGCGAGCAGCAGAGGATCGCCATCGCCCGGGCTATTTTAAAAAATGCGACCATCCTGATTTTGGATGAGGCCACTGCCTTCGCTGACCCGGACAATGAAGTCCGCGTGGGGCAGGCCCTGTCCGCGCTGGCCCGGGGGGCTTCCGAAATGCCCGCAGGCAAAACCGTTATTATGATTGCGCATCGGCTGTCATCCATCACGGAGGCGGACTGCATTTACGTGATGCGGGATGGAGAAATTGCGGAGAGCGGCACGCACCGGCAGCTCTTGGAAAAAGGCGGCATGTTCTCCCGCATGTGGAACAATTATTCCCAGGCGGCAGAGTGGAAAATTTTAAGTGATGCGACAGGATTGGAGGGAAATGTATGATAAAACTATTGCAGAGGCGCTTTGCGCTTTCAAGACAGGGCGCCGTGGACCTGATAAAAGGCTGTATTGCCTGCGTTTTTCAGAATATCTCTTTTATGTTTCCTGTGGGGCTTCTCTATTCCCTTGTCATTGACATGATGAACGGTGGCGTGGCCGGAAACCGGGTTTTCTTCTATGCGGCCGGCGTTTTGGTCTGCCTCGCCCTCATTTTTATTGCGACCTGGTTTCAATACAACGCCACTTATCTGGCGACGTATGTGGAGAGCGGCGTGCGGCGCATCTCCCTGGCAGAGCGCCTGCGCAAGATTCCCCTCTCCTTTTTTGGGAAGAAGGACTTGGCCGATCTGACCAATTCCATCATGGGCGACTGCGCGACCCTGGAGACGGCATTTTCCCACTACGTTCCCGCTCTGGCAGGCTCCCTCATCTCCACTGCGCTGATCGCCATATGCCTCTTTGTCTATGACTGGCGCATAGCTCTCGCGGCGGTATGGGTGCTGCCCATTGCTTTTACCATCACGTTCTTTTCCGCCCGCATCCAGGAATATTTCAACCGCAAATCCGTGGCCGCCAATGTGGCCTTGGAGAGCGGCGTCCAGGAATGCATCGAAAGCCTGCAGGACTTAAAGGCCAACAATGCGGAGGACGCCTATCTGAAAGGCCTTTATAAAAAGATTGACACGGTGGAAAAGCGGCACATCATCACCGAGCTGGGAACCGCCCTGTTCGTGGTCTCCTCCACGCTGATACTGAAATTCGGGATCGCCACCGTGGCTCTCGTGGGCTCCGCGCTCCTAATCCGCGGGGAGATTGACGTCCCCCTGTTCTTTATGTTTCTGCTGGTGGCTTCCCGGCTGTACTCCCCCCTGGAGGGCGCGCTGCAGAATCTGGCGGCGGTCATCTCCACCCGCACCAACATAAACCGCATGAACGAAATCATGGACCATCCCATTCAGACCGGCAGCACCCGGCTGACCAATGAGGGCTGCGATATCGTGTTTGACCATGTGGGCTTTGCCTACAACACCGGGGAAACCGTCTTAAAGGATGTGTCCTTTACCGCAAAGCAGGGGGAGGTCACCGCCCTGGTGGGTCCCTCCGGCGGCGGAAAAACCACGGTGTCCCGCCTCGCCGCACGATTCTGGGACATCAATAAAGGGACAATCACGGTGGGCGGCATGGACATATCGAACATCGAGCCGGAAACCTTATTGTCCCTGTACTCCATTGTATTTCAGGATGTGACGCTGTTCAACAACACCATCATGGAAAATATCCGTATCGGCCGCAAGGACGCCTCGGACCAGGAAGTGCTGGCGGCGGCAAGACTGGCAAACTGCGAGGAATTTGCCGCCCGGCTTCCCCAGGGCTATAACAGCATGATCGGGGAAAATGGCTGTGAGCTCTCCGGCGGGGAGAGGCAGCGCATCTCCATCGCCCGGGCTTTTTTGAAAAATGCCCCCATTATTTTGCTGGATGAGGCAACCGCCAGCCTGGACGTGGAAAACGAGACGCTGATCCAGTCCGCCCTGTCGCGGCTCATAAAGGATAAGACCGTGCTGGTCATCGCCCACCGGATGCGCACTGTGAGCAGCGCGGATCAGGTGATCGTGCTCGCAGACGGCTCCGTCGCCGAGCAGGGCCCGCCGGATGAACTGCTGCGCACAGGAACCATTTATCCGCACATGGTGAAGCTGCAGAGAATCAGTCAGAATTGGGGGATTTGACATCCCCCTCCTATTTTTACAGGCTCCGCCGGAAAATCTCCGCAATCTCCTCTTTTTCCAGCACCCGGTAGCCGCCCTTCATAATCAGGGTGCTCTCCACCAGCCCCGGAATCATCTCTTCCGTGACGCCCAGTTCTTTCAGATGCATCACAACGCCGATGCTCTGCATGTACGCTTCCATGGCGTCCAGGCCCTCGGCCGCGATCTGCTCGTCCGTCTTTCCCACAGGATTCACATTCCACACATTGATAGCGTACCTCTTAAACTTCTCCAGGCCATCCCGCATGATGTAGCGGTAATATGCCATAGAAACAGCCGAGAGGGTCATTCCGTGGGTCGCATTGGTGTGGGCGCCCACGGCCTGGCCCAGCATGTGCACCATCCAGTCCGTTGCCTTGCCCTGGGCGATCAGCGTGTTTAAGGCCCATGTGGCGGTCCACATGATATTGCTCCTGGCCTCATAATCCCGCGGGTTCTTCACCGCGATCCTCGTGCTGTGAATCAGGGAGCGCAGAAGCCCCTCGGAAATGTAGT
>CALWBS010000085.1 GCA_944376135.1 uncultured Enterocloster sp. | reverse complement strand
AAGATCTTCAGGGCAGGGTGCAAGTCCCTACCGGTGGTAAAGCCCACGAGCCGAAAGGCATGATTCGGTGTGATTCCGAAGCCGACAGTACAGTCTGGATGGAAGAAGATTGGTTTATATGCGGATGATCGTGTCCATGCGCAGAGAATCATTGCTCTGGAATGTTTATACATTTCAGAGCTTTTTTGTTTTATGATGCGGACTGCATCCTCACTATCCTTTATTTCCTGTCCCGGCGGTCTTGTCCGGGACTTTTTGTTTTTGCCGAAAGGAGGATGGAAATGACAATGCACGAAAATGATGAAGCCTTTATGAAGCTGGCCCTCAGTCTGGCAGAGAAGGGGATGGGCCGCACCTCCCCCAATCCCATGGTGGGCGCGGTGATTGTGAAGGATAGCCGGATAATCGGCCAGGGATATCACGAGGCATACGGCGTCCTCCATGCGGAGCTTAATGCCCTGCTCTCCTGCTTAGAATCCCCCGAAGGGGCCGACCTGTACGTAACACTTGAGCCCTGCTGTCACTACGGGAAACAGCCGCCCTGCACCCAGGCGATTCTGGAGGCAGGTATCCGCCGCGTGATAGTGGGATGCACGGACCCCAATCCGCTGGTAGCAGGAAAAGGCATCGCCTTTCTCTCCGGCCGCGGCATCCAGGTAACCGAGCATGTTTTAGAAGAAGAATGCCGAAAACTCAACCGCATATTTTTTCACTATATCAGAACCAATCGGCCCTTCGTCGTCCTCAAGTACGCCATGACCCTGGACGGAAAAACCGCCTCTCCCACCGGCGCTTCCCAGTGGATTACCGGGGAAGAGGCGCGAAACCACGTCCACAGGCAGCGCCTCCGGTGCAGTGCCATCATGACCGGAGCGGGCACCGTGCTGGCGGACGATCCTCTCCTCACCTGCCGGATTAGCAATGGCCGCAATCCCATCCGCATCATCTGCGACAGCTCCCTGCGCACGCCATTAGACTCCCGGATTGTCCGGACAGCCAGGCAAATTCCAACGATTTTTGCCGCCTGCCATCCGCCGGATTCCCTCCGAAAGCAGTTCGAAGAGGCAGGCTGCCGGGTATTTGACATACCAGGGCAGGACGGGCGCCCGGATCTGAACGCCCTGATGGAACGCCTGGGCCGGGAGGGCATCGACAGTATCCTCCTGGAAGGAGGGGGAAGTCTGAACTGGGCAGCGGTAAAGAGCGGCATTGTAAACCAGGTGCTGGCCTACATAAGCCCGAAGCTCCTCGGAGGCGCCGCCTCCCATACGCCGGTGGACGGGGAGGGATTTTCCGCCATTTCCCAGGCTCTCCCTCTCTCCGAGACATCCGTCACGCCTCTCGGAGAAGATTTTCTCATACAGGGCATTGTTCGCAGCCAGGAAGGAGGAGATACCGCATGTTCACAGGCATCATAGAAGAAATCGGCAGTCTGGAGGAAATGCGCCGCGGCTCTTCCTCGGTTGTCCTGTCCATTCGTGCACAGAAAGTCCTGGAGGGAACCCGGATCGGAGACAGTATCGCGGTAAACGGAATCTGCCTCACGGTCACTGAGCTTCCCCCCGGCCGCTTTGAGGCCTGCGCCATGCACGAAACTTTAAGCCGCACCTCCCTCTGTGACCTTCATCGGGGGAGCCGGGTTAATCTGGAGCGTGCGCTCGCTCTCAGCGGGCGGCTAGGCGGCCATATTGTGGCCGGGCATGTGGACGGAACCGGGCGGCTCTTAAAAATGCAGAAGGATGGGCCGGCCGTTCTCCTTCAGTTCCAGGCTACGGAAACGCTTCTGCGCTATATCGTAGAAAAAGGCTCTGTAGCCATTGACGGTGTGAGCCTGACCGTGGCCGATGTCTCTGCAGGCGCATTCACCGTGTCTGTCATCCCCCACACGCTTTCCCATACAACCCTCGGGGAACGGCGTCCCGGCGATGCGGTAAACCTGGAGACTGATGTGATAGGAAAATATGTGGAGCGTTTTTTGCTTTTCCCGCCGAATACCGCAGAGCGCGCTTCGCCGCAAAACAGCTCCATCACTCGGGAATTTCTGCAGAAGCACGGGCTTGCCTAGCGCAATGCCGGAAAGGAGTTTATAATGCATTCATTTAACACCATCGAAGAAGCCCTGGAGGCCTTAAAGGCAGGGCGTATGATCCTGGCGACCGATGACCCGGACCGCGAAAACGAGGGAGATTTAATCTGCGCAGCCCAGTACGCGGACACAGCCGCCCTTAACTTTATGGCTGTGCACGGAAAGGGGCTGATCTGTATGCCCATATCCCAGGAATATGCGGCGCGTCTAAAGCTGCCGCAGATGGTTTCCCAGAGCACGGACAACCACGAAACCGCATTCACCGTATCCATTGACCATGTGAGCACCACCACCGGAATCTCTGCCCAAGAGCGCTCTGTCACCGCCATGAAATGCGCGGACCCCGCTTCCGGACCGGAGGACTTCCGCCGACCCGGTCACATGTTTCCTCTCCTTGCCAGAAAAAACGGTGTACTGGAGCGTGCAGGGCACACGGAAGCCACCGTGGACCTTCTGCGCCTTGCCGGTCTTAAAACCTGCGGCCTGTGCTGTGAGATCATGGAGGAGGACGGCACCATGATGCGCACGCCCCGGCTTATGGAGATGGCCGAGGCATGGAATATGCCCATTATCACCATAAAAGATCTGATTGCTTACCGGAAGTGCCATGAAAAACTGGTGGACCGCGTCACCGTCACCCACATGCCCACGCGCTATGGAGACTTTACCGCATATGGATATGTGAACCGGCTGAACGGAGAACATCATATTGCTCTGGTAAAAGGAGAAATCGGAGACGGAGAGAATGTACTCTGCCGCATCCATTCCGAATGCCTCACCGGAGATGTATTTGGTTCTCTGCGCTGCGACTGCGGACAGCAGCTGGCCAGAGCCATGAAAGAAATTGAGGCCCAGGGAAGAGGGATTCTTCTCTATATGCGCCAGGAAGGCCGGGGCATCGGACTGATCAACAAGCTTCGGGCCTATGAGCTCCAGGAACAGGGCATGGATACCCTGGAGGCCAATGTGGCTCTGGGCTTTGCCCCGGATGCGCGGGAATACTACATCGGAGCTCAGATCCTGCGGGACTTGGGCGTCCGAACCATGCGTCTGCTCACCAACAATCCGGATAAGGTCTACCAGCTCTCCGAATTCGGCCTGTCCATCACGGAGCGCGTCCCTATTCAAATCCATGCTACAAATTACAACCGATTTTATCTGAAAACAAAGCAGCAGAAAATGGGCCATATCTTTAAAGAGCCTATCTCCTGACCGCCAAAATCAATATTATGAAAGGGGAATAACCATGAAAATTTTAGAAGGAAAACTCACAGAAAATAACATCCGCATTGCCATTGTGGCCTCACGGTTCAATGAATTTATCACGTCCCGCCTGCTCTCAGGCGCCCTGGACGGCTTAAAGCGGCATGATGTGAAGGAAGAAAATATTCATGTGGCCTGGGTGCCCGGCGCATTTGAGATTCCTCTCATCGCGTCACGGCTGGCAGCCAGCAAGAGCTACGACGCAGTGATCTGCCTGGGAGCTGTCATACGCGGCAGCACCAGCCACTATGATTATGTGTGCAATGAAGTCTCCAAGGGAATCGCCTCCGTCTCCCTGTCCACCGGCGTCCCTGTCATGTTCGGCGTCCTCACAACGGAGAATATCGAACAGGCTATTGAGCGCGCCGGTTCGAAATCCGGAAACAAGGGCTATGACTGCGCTCTGGGCGCCATCGAGATGGCAAGCCTGATGCGGCAGATCTAGCTTCTATTCTCATCCCCGCTCCGCCCGGGATATTCGCTGCTGTTTGGGCATACACAGCCAAGCGGCAGCGAATTAAAAAAACCGTTGACAGCCCCGTCTTTTTTTATTATAATAGCATTCGTCAACAGAATTATTCTGTAAGCGCGAGTGGCTCAGTGGTGGAGCACCACCTTGCCAAGGTGGGGGCCGCGGGTTCGAGTCCCGTCTCGCGCTCTTTTTATTTCAGCGGAAGGTTTTGCCTGGTCAAGACTTTTCGCTCCTTTTTTCTTCCCGTGTCTTATCATTCACCGTATTCAGATACTCCATAATCCCTACATGGAGACTCCAGGCCAGCCGATCTTGGTACTCTCTCTGCTCCAGCCTCCTGGCTTCCTGTTTATTGCTCAAAAATCCGCACTCCACAATGACGATCGGAGCCTTTACATGGAGAAGAAGATAATAGCTCCCGTTGGCCTTAGCCTGCCGTTGGTTTTCCTCTCCCTGCACATAATCAAAGCGCCGCTGGAGGATTTCCGCCAGATATCTTCCTTTCTGGGAGGTTTTATAATAAAACACCTGACCGCCGGACACATCCGGCTCATGATAGCTGTTCTGATGAATACTGACCACCAGATCCGGTTCTGCCTCCTCTATGATTTCGCACCGCTTCTTCATATCGGCCGTCTTCTTGCGGCTGTCCCCCGCGGAATAAAGCCCTTTATCGCTGTCCCTGGTGAGGATCACCTCCACATCCGAGGCTTCCAGATAGTATTTCAGCTTATTTACGATATCCAAATTAATATCCTTTTCCAGCTGACCATCCACCCCCACCTTTCCCGGATCCTTTCCCCCATGTCCGGCGTCCAGGACGACCACCGGCCGGTCCTGCGGCTCCTCCTTCCCTTCTCCCAGCCCCTGGGCTGCCAGGCTGCCGGAATGCCAGGATATTAATGCCACCACAAAGAGCAGCAGCACTCCCATAAGCGTCTGCCACACGGATTGTCTCATAAGCGGGTCTCCCCAAAAGCCTTTTTCGCCGCACCTATATATTCGGCGGCTTTTCTATCAATATATTCCCAGGCTTCCGAAAAAAGAATTCCCCCGCCTTAATCCTGGGCGAGATAATTATAATCTGTTACCGCATCGCGGACAATGCACTCCAGATATTGATAGAGAATCGCCGGATAACAGTAGCGCCTCCACATCTCATATCCTGGCTGCCCCACTGCCTCTTCTGCCACCTCATAGGCCTTCCCGGCATAGTAAGCCGCATTCAGATCCCCGTATACCCGCGCCATCTCCTGCTTTTCCTCCTCGGTAAGCTGTACAAAGAGGCTGCCGGTCTCCTCCTCCCGTGAATCCTTCATCGCGTCATACGCCTGATTGTAAAAAATCCGTTTCACAGTCTGGGGGCCATAGGTGTTGAAATTCAGAAGGTTCTCGTCATCCGAATGATTTTTTCTGGCCCATTTTTCCATATCCACCTGTCTGGTATAGTAAGAAAAGGAACCGTCATCCATGTACTCCAGCACTCCGTACTGGCACGGCGGAGTAGACAGGGAGCTGGTGACAATCTCCCAAATTCCAATATCCATATGCTGCATAAAATGCTGGAGATGAAGATGCCCGCTGATAAACAGCCCTATATTGTAGGATTCGAGCAGCTGTACCAGCTCCTCGCTGTGCTCAATGGTACAATCCTTTGTATATACCTGACTCTCCTCCAAAAGATTGTGATGGGCTGCCGGAAGAAGATAGATGCCATTCTCCAAGGACTCCTGAAGCTGGGACTCAATCCACTCATACGTCTCGGTCTTAATCATCCCCCCGACCTTATTTCCCGTATCATACTGACAGCTGTCCAGCATCATAAGGCGCATGGAGGGTCCCAGGTCGTATGTATAGCTGAGAGAATAGGGATCCCGGCTCCACGCCTCCCGGTATCCGAATTCCTGATATATCTCTTCAAATTCCTCGGGCGTCACGCGCTCTGCCGGGCGCCGGGTTAAGCCCGAATAGGCGGATGCGCTGGGATTATTTATGTCGTGATTTCCCGGGAGCACCACCACCTCAATCCCGTTCTTTTCCACCTCGTCCAGTTTTTCTGCCAAAGCCTCATGGCTCTCCTTCTCCCCTTCCATCGTTAAATCCCCTGTGATAACCAGCACATCCGGCGTCAGAAGTTCAATCTCCTCAAATGCCGCATCCGTAATCTCCCATATATAGTTTGTCAGCTTTCCGTCTCCATGTTCCACCATATCCTGGAATCCCTCCCCCATATCCGTCAGAGAAGGGGCCAGGTAGTGAATATCCGTCATAATCACAATGCGCTTTCCGCCTTTCAGGGCATCCTCCGGTACTTCCGGTTCCTGCGGAAATGGCTCGATCTCTTCAGGCTGCGGCTCTGTGGGCTTGGCCGTTTCCGCCTGGGTCGTTTGCTGCTCAGTCGCAGACGGAAGGACAGCAGCGTCCTCTCCCTTATCCCCCAGCAGACCGCACCCTGCTGTCTGCAGGCAGAAACCCGCAGCTAAAATTCCCGCAATCCATCTCTTATATTTCATTTCCATCCCTCGGTTCTTTGTCCCAGCAGACCGGCCCGACGCTAAACATCAGACGCTGCCCCTCTGCTCTTTCACTCTACATTGGAAATAATGTCCCATATATCCGTGGTCTCAAATCCCAGCTTCCAGCAGGCTACCCCTGCCAAATCATACTCATTAATCAGATCCATCTTCAGCCCCAGAGACCGCTCCTCCTCCATCCATATGCGCTGCAGGCCGTCCTCATTTTCCGTCTCGCCGTAATACTGGCCCAAATCCTCCTGCCATTCCAAATGCACATCATTCTCCTCCACCCAGGCTTTTGCACCCGCAATTCCATAGGCCCGTGACGTAAAAGTTCCGTCCTTTTCCGTCCACACCCGGGTGTAAAAAGGTACACTGTTAACCAGCTTCTCCTTCGGCACCTCCTTGAGGCTATTCTCAATCCCCTCTTTCACAAAGGAAATGGAAGCCACAGAACCGGCCTCTCCCCCGGCGTAATGCTCATCATATCCCATCACGATCACATAATCTGCCACTATGCCCTGCTCCTTTCGATTGTAAAAGGCTGTGTACTCCGAGGGAACATAGTTGTCGACAGAGAGCACCAGCCCCTTCTGTCTGCACGAAACGGACAGTTCCCGAATGAACTGTATATAATGGGGCCCTGCTTCTGACCGCAGGCTTTCAAAATCCAGATTAAACCCGTCAAGCCCATAGGCTTCCGCCTCCTGCATCAGATTTTCAATCAGCGCTTTTCTCTTTGCGGTAGAAGACATGAGCTCTGTGGTGTCCAGATTTTTCACGCTCTCCTGCGTGCTCACATTTTCTACCATAGCCCACACCTGCAGCCCCAGCTCATGGGCCTTGTCCACATAGGCCTGATCCGCAAGAGAAGTGTACGTCCCGTCGCTGGAGGTCACATTAAACCACGTGGGGACAATTACGTTCATTCCTCTGGCCACCGCTGCATATTCCTCCAGGGTTTCGTTTGCCTCCCGGGTTGTCACCTGATGAAATCCTAAGCGCACCTTGCCGTCCATAGAAATGCTCGTGTATACAGGCGCCTCAAAACTGCTCACCGGCGTCTGGATACTTCTCTCTCCCAGCCTCCGGTTCTCAATATAGCCCATGTATCCGTCCTCCGTCCGCACCAAGGACCACTTTTCCATAGAAGAAAGAATTTGAAGGCTATCGTCCTTCTCTGCCCGGGTGATGACAGGACTTCTCACACCGCCCCGCTGCCGTACCACACCCTCTTTTCTCACTGCCGCCCGCTCATAAGGCTCCCACTGCGTATCAATGTAAACTCGCTTGATCTGACTTGTTGCAAATGCCTCTGTGCGAATATCCGTATAGTTCACAACCAGTCCCAAGGACAGATAGGCACCCTGGGAGGTCACCTTAAGCAGGGGGCCATTCTCTCCCTCTGTGGATGCGTCCGCATACACAATGGTATCGGGAAGCGCATATACCAGCAGCTCCTCCCCCGCATCCCAGTAAAATCTCTGGTTCAGGTGATCATTCACCCATCCTACAGGCAGATATATCTGGCCATCTTCATAAAGTCCCTTGTCTTCTTGAAGCTGATTGTCCAAAATCAGAGCCACTTCGTTCCCATTTACACCAAAAATTTGGCTTTTATCTGCCATCTCATAGGTGGGCATATATCTTTTTACATAAATCCAGCCCAGCACTGCCCCGGCAGCCGCCAGAAGCAGCAGTGCCAGGAGCACTCCGACCGCGCACCCCGATCCCCGTCTTCTCCTGTCCATGCGTTCCTCCCATCGTGCGTGATTGGTTGTTAAGGACAGCTTCTTCTTACCCCTGTTTTCCCGCCATCCTGAACTGTTTCCATTTTATCACAAATTCCGAACTTTGGAATTTAATTTTCCTTACAATCCGCAAACACAGCCCAGATATCTGAACAAAAACAACTTATCATACCCTCACACGAACATCAAGGGGGCAAAAAAGGCCGTCCCGGCGCAGACCGCGCATTCTGCGCGGCCGCGCTCAAAACGACCCCAAATACTTCGGCGTGCGCTTTAACTTTGGCTATACAGGCTGAGAAGCTATCCCCATCTCACTATATTCGCACGTCTAGTTTTTTCTTTTAAGATTTTCCTTTTCTGGCAGGCGGATCACAGAGATAAACCTTGTCAAAACGGATTTCCACCAATTTTCCCTGCTCTGCTCCCACATAGTCTCCCATGTAGAATCCGCCGTCTTCTCCCAGCTCGAATATACGCCCCCAATCCTTTTCCGGACATTCCTCTCCATCCACCAGGATGCGGACTCCCCGGCTCTTATATCGTTTCAAACCCTCTAGATATGTGTTCTGCAGCTTTTTTCTGTCACAGTATCCATTTTTTTTCATCATATAGTACCTTTAAGGACAGCGGCGCTCCCGGCAGGAGGCCGCCCGTGACATATGATGCCGGGATACATCCCCTGTCCCTCTTTCTCTACTTCAAAATCCTCTCAAGCCAGTCCTTAACCCTGTGATCCACCGAGAATACATCTGCTGAAAAAGGAATTCTTTTTATGGAAATTCCAAACCGCCGCTCCACTTTTTTCCTTGTGGCCTCGCTGCCAAAGGCAGCCGCATAACGCCACCTGCTGTCCAGTTTTGTCTCTCCTTCCAAAAATTCCACAAATGCCTCCAGCTTCCATTCCGACAGGGATGCTGTCACTATCTTTGTCCCGCATCGAAGCCATTCTTCCCGTATTTCCCGCCGCATCCGTCCGAAATCAATGATGATATCATCATAATTTTCTCCTATGCAGTTTGCGAGAATTTTCGGGCTTCCCCCCTTATAATAATCCACCTCCAAGAGGGAATATCCCCCGCAGAAAGCCATGTCCGTTTTCCGCGCGCTCTGTGTTCGGGTCATTCCGGGTGCCATGAGCTCTTCCATCCTGGCAATATCCCCGTGGGAATTCCACTCCAGGACAGCCGTTCTGCGCTGTGCCCAGCTTGCCAGAGAATTGGCTGTAAGGAGCGTCAGATGCGTGGCACCGGTTCCCCGGCAGATGCCGGCAATTCCTATCAGCCTCGCGGTTTTCACCTGATAAACCATCTCCTCTCCACGGAAACGGAGAGCTGCTTCTCAATCCTCGACCAGAGCGCGCCCAGAAAATCCTCCTGACGTCCCGGGCGGAACGGATCCGCATACTCCGGTGAGCAAAAAACGGAAAGATCCTTTGTCCGGCCTGCCAGAGCCTTGCGGATCCAAGTTCTCTTCAGAACTCCCTCTGTCCCATGACGGAATATAAGGATGTTCCGATTTCCCCGCTTCTGTCCGATTCTCACCGCCGAAAGCATCTGGCCCGCCTGCCCGCCCTCCCAGGGACTCGCTGCGGCGGAGCCTATGAAAACCGTGTTTTCGTCAGCCAAAGCCCTGGCAGCCTCCTGCCACTCCAGACCAAAGTCTTTCATAATAATTGAAAATGTTTCTTCTTTTTCCAATTTTGCCGCAGGTCCGTACCAGGGCCGCATCCAGCAGCCCTTCATACGATAAATTCCCCTCGCATCCGCGCGCGCCCGCAGGCTTTCCGCCATCATGCGCACCGCCATACTGCGATTATGCTCCTCATAGAGCACCCGGTAGCCTTTTTTGTTCAAATAACGGCAAAGGCCGAAGGCGAGATGGGTGGTTCCCGCCCCTGAGCGGCTTCCTGCAAAGATCAGGGTAAGAGACGGTGGTTCCTTCTTTTCATTTTCCGGTTCCTGCCCGACAAGAAGCCTTTGCAGCGCCTCCGCAGCCTGTGCGGCTGTAGAATAGCGCTTCTCCATATCTGTTTCCATACATCTGCTGATGATATCTGCAAGGGATTTCGATATGGGACGTGCCTGCCTGCCCTCATCCCGCAGGGTTCCCTGCAGCATAAATTGGAGGACTGCACCAATGGCATAGATGTCCGTTCTCGGGTCCAGTGTACGGTCAAGGTCATACTGCTCGGGGGCCGCACAGCCAACCGTCCCGTATCGTTCCGGCAGGTCTAACTCTTTGCCTGTCTGTGCATGTTCAAAGTCGATAAGCCTCACCGTTCCGCCGCAGATCATCAGATTATTAGGTTGTAAATCTAAATGTAGTATGGGAGTTTCGCATGCAGAATGCATATAATCAACCAGGGAACAGATCTGCAGCCCATAGCGGACTGCCTCCGTCTCCTGAAGAGTGCCCTGATCCCTAATCAGAGCGTAAAGAGAATGTCCTTCCAGATACTCCTCGATCAAATAAAAGTGCGCTTCATCCTCCTCCAGGTCATACACCAGCGGAATTCCCGGATGGCGCAGTTCTTTTAAAATAAGGGCTTCCCTGCGGAAGGTCTCATAATCCGCATGTGTCTTGGGAACGCACTTGATTGCCCGGTACTCTTCCAGTCCAGTATGAACTGCCAGCCACACGGTTCCGATTCTCCCGGAGCCGACTCTGCCAAGCAGCCGATACTTTCCAAATAAAAGACCGTTCCTTTCTCTCCCTCCTTTCTTTTCCCGCCATCTCTTAGCACAATTATAAATCAAAACTGAAAAATGTCTATGGTCGTTAAAATAGCTATATTCTACTTTGCGAAGATATAACGCAGCCATTCAGGACGGTTTTGGGCCGGGCAAGAAAATACGCCGTCCCAAATTGCTACAAGAACAACCATAAAATTTTCTTAAATTTCCTCATTTCAATTGATATTTCTCCCGGTTATGTAGTATATTTAAATTGTAGAAGTTTATCTATTTTTGCTTTTAATTTGATACAGAACAGGAAGTGATTCGATGAAGATAGAAAGAATTAATGACAACCAAATCCGCTGCACGCTGACCAGCTTTGACTTAAGCGCACGCAATATCAATCTGATGGAACTGGCTTACGGCACGGAGAAGGCCAGAAAGCTTTTTCGGGAGATGATACAGAAAGCATCCAATGATGTGGGCTTTGAGGCTGAGGATATCCCTCTCATGGTAGAAGCCATTCCTCTTCCCGGTGAGAGCATTATGCTGGTTATCACAAAGATAGAGGATCCCGAAGAGCTGGATACCCGTTTTTCCAAGTTCTCGCCCTACACGGAGGACCCGACGAAGATGTTGGCGTCCCAGCTGGCAAATGAATTTCTGGAGGGTGCCCAGGCTTCCTTAGAGTATATGGGTGCCTCTATCCCCAAAGAGGTTGCGCAGCAGGAGGGGCAGGACACCGGTGCCCGGGAGGGAAGCCCGGCAGATAGCTGCCGGATTTTCCGATTTGAAAGTCTGGACCGGACGGCGGAAGCAGCCAGCGCTGTGGCGGGCATCTGGGCAGGGGCCAATACCCTCTACAAAAAGCCTGACAGCCGACAGTATTACCTTGTGCTACACCATACGGGTAATACGGATTTGGCTTTCTCCCGCATCTGCAACATTCTGGCGGAATACGCCGTGAAGATTCCGGGCGAACAAGCCAGTGAGGCGTATTTTAAAGAGCATTACGAGGTTCTGATACCTGATAACGCTCTTGAAAATCTTTTGAAGATTTAGTTTTAACTGTCCAAGCCTGTGGACGCAGCGGCAGATACCTTCCGTGATGCGTCTGCAGGCTTAAAATATTGGGGATATTGTTCCCTGAATCTCTGCTCATTCATCTGCCAGCGGTTCAGATGCCGTTCCATAATTTCTGCCGCTCCCCTTTTGTTCTTCGCAGCGATTGCCTCGATGAGCTTCTGGTGATCCTCTATAATGGTTCGATCCTTCACCGTATTCACGGACAGGCTTCGGATTCTGTCATAGTGAATCGCCAGCCGTCGGCACATATTGTAGGTCAGCTCCTTGTGACAGAGCGAAAAAAGTTTCCTGTGCATTTCATTATCAAGCTCCAAAAGCTTTTTGGGGGAACCCTCCTCCATATAAAAGTTTTGGAGCTTTACATTTTCCCGCAGCTGTTCGATGTCTGACTGCACAGTCATATCACAGGACAGCTCGGCCACCGCCTTTTCCAGGAGAAGGCGAAGAAATCTTGCCTCCTCCACCAGCTCTACGTCGATGAGGGCAATCCGCATTCCCTTCTGGGGAAATACCTCGATGATCCGCGACTCCTCGCAAAGCTGGAGCACGGCCTCCCGCACCGGTGTCCGGCTAATGCCGATCTGGCGGGATACCTCCATGTCGTTGAAGGCGGAACCAGGCTCCAGTTCTAGGGAGATAATATTGTCCCGAATAATCCGGTAGGCATACGCCCGGGCCGTCTCCGCATATTTGCGCTCATCTATTTTCATACCTGCTGCCCTACTGATTCGCCTTGCAGATCGCTTCCCAGAGGCCGTTTAAATAGCAGGCCCCCAGAGCCCTGTCATACAGACCGTAGCCAGGCATGGAAACCTCCCCCCAGATCGCCCGGCCATGGTCCGGCCGCATGATTCCGTCGAACCCGATATCATAGAGGGCCTTCATAATCGCATACATATCCATGCTTCCGTCCGCAGAGAGATGGGCCGCCTCCTGGAAATCCCCAGGGCCATTGTACTGAAGGTTTCTCACATGCGCAAAATGGATTCTTCCCTTGAGAGAACGGATGATGTCCGGAATATCATTCTCCGGATTGCTTCCCAAGGAGCCTGTGCACAGAGTCACTCCGTTAAAGGGCGCGTCTACCGCCTTCATAAGCTTTAAGAGCTGTTCCTTGCCGGTGATAATCCGGGCCAAGCCGAATACAGGCCATGCCGGATCGTCGGGGTGAATCGCCATCTTGATGTCATACTTCTCGCAAACCGGCTGGATGGCCTTTAAGAAATACACCAGGTTGTCAAACAGCTTGTCCGCCGTCACATCCTTGTACATCTCAAATAGCTCCTTAATCCGTGCCATGCGTTCCGGCTCCCATCCGGGCAGCTCAAATCCGTTGGACTTTTCTCCCATGGAGGCAAACATATTCTCCGGATTAATCTTGTCAATCTCCTTCTGATCATAGGCCAATACGGTAGAGCCATCCGGCCGCACCTTAGCCAGATCCGAGCGGGTCCAGTCAAATACGGGCATAAAATTGTAGCACACCACATGAATATCCGCCTGGCCCAGCCGCTCCAGCGTAGTAATATAATTTGCAATGTACTTCTCCCTCTCAGGAATTCCCACCTTGATGGCGTCGTGGATGTTCACGCTCTCAATTCCCATGACCTTTAAGCCTCTCTCCTCCACATACGCTTTCATCTGCTGAATGCGCTCCATCGGCCACTCTTCTCCTGCAGGAATGTCGTACAGGGTGGTGATAACCCCCTTTACCCCCGGAATCTGGCGTATCTGCTCCAGAGAAACAGAATCCACGCCCTCCCCGAACCAGCGAAGTGTCATGTCCATTGATAAACTCCTCCTTTATTTAATATACTAATATATTACTACTGTGGCAAAACACCGTCAAGTAAAAATGCAAAAACCCTCTCCGTCAAAACCGCAGTCTTCTGCCGCAGCCATTGGGAGAGGGTTTTACGGGACTCGCCGCTTACCGGTCAGCCAGAACCTCATTCATCTTGGAAACCAGATCATCACAATCAATGTTGTGAACCATGCAGGCCTCCTCCAAGGACTCACCCTGGGACGCAGGGCAGCCAAGGCAGTGCATGCCGGCGCCCATAAGCATTGAAGGAATCAGTTTGTCCATCTGAATCAGCTCACCGATCAGCATCGTCTTATCAATCTTCATGGCAATACCTCCTGTATGCTATCTCTTGTTATTCGCACATATCGGATTATTTAACATCCTGCGCTTTTATCATCATAATACCTTTTGGGTGTTTTGGCAAGCAGCATCAAAAATTTTCATAAGCATCTGCGCAAAAAATCATTGACTTGTATACAGTATTCATAATATACTAAATGTTGCAAAAGCAACAGCACTGACACCTCTCATGTGGTACACTATGGACATCGGAAGGATTCACCGTATGACTGCATGAAAACCAGCAAACACTATTATAAATGGCAGCCGGGCAGAACGGCAGCCGCAAATTCACAGGAGGAACTGTCTATGAGAGCAGAATGGAACACTTTTAACGGCGGGGTATGGGAGCGGGAAATCAATGTCCGCGACTTTATCCAGAAAAATTACACCCCCTATGACGGCGATGATGCATTTCTGGCAGGCCCGACCCAAGCCACGAAGGAGCTCTGGGATCAGGTGCTGGATCTGTCCGAAAAAGAGCGTCAGGCCGGCGGCGTTCTGGACATGGACACCAAAATTATTTCCACCATCACCTCCCATGGCCCGGGCTATCTGGATAAGGACAAGGAAACCATCGTGGGCTTCCAGACAGACAAGCCCTTTAAGCGCTCCCTTCAGCCCTACGGCGGCATCCGCATGGCGGTTAAGGCCTGCCAGGACAATGGATATGAGGTAGATCCGGAAATCGTAGAGTTTTTCACCAAGCACAGAAAGACCCACAATGCCGGCGTATTTGACGCTTACACCCCCGAGATGCGGGCCTGCCGCTCCAGCCACATCATCACCGGCCTTCCGGACGCTTACGGCCGCGGCCGCATCATCGGCGATTACCGCCGGGTAGCCCTCTACGGCGTAGATGCCCTGATTGCTGAGAAGAAGGAGGAGAAGGACACAACCCGCACGATCATGTACTCCGATGTCATCCGGGAGCGTGAAGAGCTCTCCGAGCAGATCCGGGCTCTGGAGGATTTAAAGGTTCTGGGGCAGATTTATGGATTTGATATTTCCCAGCCCGCAAGGGATGTGAAGGAGGCCATCCAGTGGACCTATTTCGGCTACCTGGCCGCTGTGAAAGAGCAGAACGGCGCCGCTATGTCCTTAGGGCGCACCTCCACCTTCCTGGATATCTACGCGGAGAGGGATCTGAAAGCGGGAATCTACACTGAGGAGCAAATACAGGAATTTGTGGATCACTTTATCATGAAACTGCGCCTGGTAAAATTTGCCCGGACACCGGAATACAATTCCCTGTTCTCCGGAGATCCCACCTGGGTGACGGAGTCCATAGGCGGCGTGGGAATTGACGGACGCCACATGGTGACGAAGATGTCCTACCGCTATCTCCACACTCTGGAAAACCTCGGCCCGGCGCCTGAGCCCAATCTGACGGTGCTCTGGTCCACAAGACTTCCGGAAAACTTTAAGCGCTTCTGCGCCAAGACTTCCATCGAAACCTCCTCCATCCAGTATGAGAACGATGACCTCATGCGGGTGACTCATGGGGACGATTATGCTATCGCCTGCTGCGTATCCAGCATGCGGGTGGGCAAGGAGATGCAGTTCTTCGGCGCCAGAGCGAATCTGGCAAAATGCCTCCTCTACGCCATCAACGGCGGCGTGGACGAAATCAGCGGCAAGCAGGTAGGCCCCAAGTACCGGCCGATTACCTCAGAGTATTTGGACTACGACGAGGTCATGGACAAATACAAGGACATGATGCAGTGGCTGGCAAAGGTCTATGTAAACGCCCTGAATATTATTCACTACAACCATGACCGCTACTGCTATGAGAGACTGCAGATGGCGCTCCACGACAAGAAGGTAACGCGCTGGTTTGCCACAGGCATCGCAGGCCTGTCCGTGGTGGCGGATTCCCTGTCTGCCATCAAATATGCCAAGGTAAAAACCGTGCGCAATGACAAGGGAATTGTAGTAGACTATATCGTGGAGGGCGATTTCCCCAAATACGGAAACAATGATGACCGGGTAGACCAGATCGCTGCAGACCTGGTGCACACCTTTATGAGCTATATCAAGGGCAATCACACCTACCGGGGCGGTATCCCAACCACCTCCATCCTGACCATCACCTCCAATGTGGTCTATGGAAAGAATACAGGCTCCACTCCGGACGGCCGAAAAGCAGGACAGCCCTTTGCACCGGGCGCCAACCCCATGCATCACCGGGATACCCACGGCGCGGTAGCTTCCCTGGCTTCTGTAGCTAAACTGCCCTTCCGGGACGCCCAGGACGGCATCTCCAATACATTTTCCATTATTCCAGGTGCCCTGGGCAAAGAGGATCAGATTTTCATGGGGGATCTGGAAGTCGAGTTCGGCTGCGCCGGCTGCGGGGAGGCTCCCACCCTTTTTGAAGGCCTGGATGTCTCCGAAGAAGAAAATGCATAAGACTTTTAAGAAAGCGAGGATACGAATATGAAAGCAAGTGAATCTCAGATTGACAACCTGGTAGCCCTGTTGGATGGTTACGCGCAGGAGGGAGGCCATCATCTCAATGTAAATGTATTCAGCAAGGAGACGCTTCTGGATGCCCAGGCGCATCCCGAGAAGTACCCCCAGCTCACAGTGCGCGTTTCCGGATATGCGGTGAATTTTAATAAGCTGACAAAGGAACAGCAGGATGAGGTAATCTCCCGCACCTTCCACGACGCCATATGATCGGCCGTGTGCACTCCGTTGAGAGCTTCGGCACAGTAGACGGCCCGGGCATCCGCATGGTCATCTTCATGAGCGGATGCCCCATGCGGTGCCTCTACTGCCATAACCCGGACACCTGGGATCCAAAAGGAGGCACGCCCGCCACTGCTAAAGAGCTTCTCGCGCAGTTTGAGAAAGCCCGTCCATTCTATAAGAAGGGCGGCATCACAGTGAGCGGAGGAGAACCTCTCGTGCAGATCGGCTTTGTGACGGAGCTCTTTGAGGAAGCCAAAGCCCGCGGGATTCACACATGCCTGGACACCTCAGGCATTACCTTTCAGGCGGATTCCCCGGGAATTCTTGCCCGTTTTGACCGGCTTATGGCGGTGACAGACCTGGTGCTTTTAGATATCAAGCACATTGACCCGAAAGAGCATGTAGCGCTGTGCGGCCAGCCCCAGGCTCCTGTCATGGCCTTTGCCGCGTATCTGGATCAAAAAAAGATTCCCGTGTGGATTCGCCATGTGGTGGTTCCGGGCATCACGGATAAACCGGAATATTTATACCGTCTGGGAGAATATTTGGCCTCCCTGCGGAATGTGAAGGCCTTGGATGTGCTCCCCTACCATGATATGGGCAAAGTCAAGTATCACAGTTTGGGGATTCCCTATGCCCTGGAGAATGTGCCGCCTCTCTCCAGGGAAAAGGCAAATGAGGCCCGGTCTATTATCCTGAACGGCTTCCGAGACAGCCGCTTAAAGCGGCAGCGAAGGGCCGGTCAGGAGAAATAGGCCGGGCTCCCGCCTAAGTGTTTGCTCCTAATTTTGTACAATAATCCTGCCGTCAGGAGATATTTTCCTCTTGAATAATTGGAACGTATGGTATAAAATTAGGGTGATATATGGATACAATTCTAAAGGAGGTAATTTGTTATGGCATACGTTATTGGTGACGCTTGTGTAAGCTGCGGAAGCTGCGCTTCTGAATGTCCTGTTGGCGCTATCTCTGAGGGAGACGGCAAGTACGTAATCGACGCTGATACCTGCATCGACTG
>CALWBS010000084.1 GCA_944376135.1 uncultured Enterocloster sp. | reverse complement strand
CTGCAATTGCAAGCCCCTCAAACAGCTCCCTGTCACGTCCGATCTCAAAAAAGCATTGGAGCATGCTCATGCTTAATGATTTTCCGAACCGTCTGGGGCGCGTGAAAAGATTCACCTGTCCCCAGTTTTGCAGCAATTCTTTAATCAGTCCTGTCTTGTCAACATAGTAAAATCCGTCCCTGCGGATCTGTTCAAAATTTTCAATCCCCACCGGAGGTTTTTTCTCCACTGCCATCCCGTTCGAAACCCTCCTCTTTTAAACACACTTTCGCTGCCCTTATTTTACCATCGATTTCTGCGGCGGGCAAGGGAATCTAGCCCTCCAAATATCGTATAAACTCCCGCAAAACCGGCTTATTATTATTTATCTTTGTGACAGCAGAAAACGAGAACGCAGGCAGGCCCGCAATATTTTTGTAAACTACTCCGTCCCCATTCATCCGCTCTGCCACCTTCCGCGGAAGAACAGCCACACTCTGGCTCTGTTTTAAAATCGTCTCAATCGCCCCAATCCACACCTTATATTTATGGAACCTCGGCTGATACCCTTCCCTTTTTAATTCCCCTGACACGAAATTCTGAAAAAAGGGTTCATCATGCTCTGAGATAAGGATCAGCTCCTGGTTTCCTAAATCTCCCAAAGTAATCGATGTCCTGCCTGTGAGCGCATGCTCCTTGTTCATAATTCCCACCATTTCATCCTTAACCATGGGATAAATATCATAAGCGCCGTCCAAGGGACCGGCATGAAACATCATAACCGCGTCCACCTTTCCGTCCTGAAGAAGCGACAAACCCAAATCGGAACTCATTTCTTTAATTCCTATTGCCACATCCGGATTCTTATTCATATAGGCGGCAATGCGGGCGGTGACGCCATAATAAGACAAAAACGAGATTGCAGAAATGCGCAGAACGGAAGCCGCATCCGCCAAAGCTCCCATATTATGCTTCAGCGCATCCAGCTCCCTTGCAATATTTTGGGCATAGGGCAGCAAAGCCCGTCCCGCCTTCGTGAGTTCAATGCTGCGGGGATTGCGGATAAATAATTCCACCCCCAACTTATCCTCCAGGCTTTTTATCCGTTTTGACAGAGAGGACTGGGACAAAAACACTTCCTCAGCTGCCACGGAAAAATTTTTGTATTTGGCAAGCATAGAAAAATAATAAAACAGTATCAGATCCAATTTTCACTTTCCTTTACGAGTTAGCAATAAAATCAGCAAAAACCCTGCTGGCCTCATTCTCATTGGCTACCACGAAGCACAAAGTTAATTTCTTTCCACCCTCAATCCTGATTTTCACCAAATTGTCGTCCAACAAGTCGTCCGCCATCCTGCCCACAAAAAGGCTCGCCCAGTTGTTATAGGTGATCAGTTCTTTTATAGTCTCATTTCTCACATCCATATGGTATTCTCTGGGCACAAATCCCTCCTCCAGGCAAAAGTCCTGGAGCTGTTTATGAATCCTGCGGTCTCCACGCATTAAAACAAACTGCTCTTCCCGCAGCTCCCACAAACGGACAGATTCTCTCCCGGCCAGCGGATGTCTCTTATTGACCATAACATACAGATAATCCTCCTTAATCGGTATCACCCGTCCAAACTCCTCTGTCAAAAGTTCCCGGTAAGCAAAGCTGGCATCCAGCTGCCCCTGACGCAGCATTTCCTCCAGCTCATAGGAGCGATATTCCCATATTCCCACATTGATGCCCGGATGGATGCCCCGGAACTCCCGAATCATTTGAATAATGTTATACTGCTTCAAAAAATACATACTCCCGAGAATCAGCTGGGCATTCTCCGTAACAGAAAACTCCTGCAGCCGTCCCAGCATTTTTTTATACTCTCCGTACATATAGGTGACATGGGGATACATAAGAGAACCTGCTTCCGTCAGATCAAGGCCAGCCCGCGCTTTCTGAAACAGCCGGACAGAAAATTCATCCTCTATGGCTTTCAGCTGCTTAAACAGCGCAGACTGGGGAATGCTCAATTTTTCAGCCGCCTCCGAGTATTTTCTGCACTCGCATACCGTTAAAAAACACCGCATCTGTAAAATAGTCATAAGCATTCCTCTCAAGATTTAATCAATGGTGCCGTTCCGGCCAGCAGCCTTGCATATATCGATATTTTATAACGATATATTTTAATTGTCAAACCGAGGGGGGAGCCGCCTAAACAGCGCCTCCCCGCCCGTATAAAGTCAATTGGTTTAACGGTCAGTGTGTTCCATAAAGGATTGCATTCTGCTTAACCAGAAGTTCCTGAAGCTCTTTTACATTTTCCTCCAGCTGCCTCGGCGTAATACCTTTCTTTGCACAGATCGCCGCGGCGCACCCGGCTGCCTGGCCGGTCACAAAAGTCTGCTGCAGGAAGCGGTTGTGGGAAGGCCGGTCCGTGGAAATGGCCTTGCCCGCCACCAGAAAGTTTTCCAGCCCCTTAACTACCAGGCAGCGGTACGGGATATCATTGGAGCCGCCGTCCTTGGGATGTCTGGCCACATTGGCATTGGTTAAAGTTCCGGTCAGGGATTCCGAGGAGGGAAGCACATGCTTGGGGCCGGATGGAAAGGAGCTCTTCCCAATCACATCCTCAAATTTTCTGGCCTCCGCCACATCCTCCGCTGTGAGAATATAGTCCCCCATCACCCGGCGGGTCTCGCGGATACGAACCTCCGGGCAAAGCCGGGTCAGATAGATATTCTCAAAGCCAGGCACATATTTCTTAAAAAACTTAAAAGCAATCTCATCCTGAGCCCTGGCCTCCACTTCTGCCCGGGTAATATCCCGCACATCCGTGCAGTCCACATTTCCCACCTGAGAGGAATGCTGGAAATGCGCCTGAATGCGTCCGCCTTCTCTGGGCATAATGAAAAATCCGACGCCGCTGCAGTTGTGCCATTCGCCTGCTTTCATCGCCTTATCGTGAAGAGAGATAAAGCCCATAACCTCACTCACGTCCTCAATGCAGGTCACATTCTTGCGGATTTCCTCCCGCACTTCCTCCTCATTCATGTTGGTATAAGGGGCGTATAGATGATCAAAATCAAATTCCTCCAAATGATTCATGAAATAATCCATGAATTTATCCCAATCTACTCCATCACAGGTAAATGCCACTGTGGCAGGTTCCAGCTGTTCTTTAGGAAGCTTGTCCGTCTCCGCTCCCGCCTGGACGCTGACCTCGCCCTCGCCGGTACAGTCAATGACAACCTTGCCCAGTACCATCGACTTTCCTCCCGGATGCTCACAGATAACGCCCTTTACCGTATCTCCATCCCGGATCACCTCCGTCACCAGCGAGTGCAGCATCAGCTCACAGCCCGCCTCATAGAGAAGCTGATATATATACATACCGAACCAATCCGGGTCAATGTAATTAAACTGGTAAGGCCCCCGCCAATTCTGATGATGTTCCGGAAGCGCATGGCCGTCTTTCAGCATCATCTCATAAATTTCCCAGGCAATGCCGCCCACAATCCGCTCGTGCCTTGCATTGTAGAGCCAGGCAAATGAGAATCCGGGAGGGCCGGAAAAATTCATCTGGCCCCCCAACTGTCCTACCCGCTCGATCAACAGTGTCTTTGCTCCGGCTCTTGCCGAGGCCAGTGCGGCGCAGACACCGGAGGTGCCGCCTCCGCACACAATCACATCATATAAACCATAGTATCCCAGCATACCCCATACCTCCTCACTCTTTTAATGGGTTCCATAAAGGATTGCTCCTTGTGAAACCAAAATCTGCTGCAATTCTTTTACGTCGTCTTCCAGCTGTCTGGGCGTTTTACCATCCCTCGCACAGAGCGCCGCTGCTACGCCGGCTGCCTGACCTGTGACAATGGTCTGCTGGAGGAACCTCTGATGAGACGGGCGATCCGCAGATACCGCCTTTCCTGCCACCATTAGATTTTCTAATCCCTTCACTACCAAAACCCGATAGGGGATATCATTCGAACCAAGGTCTTTGGGAACCGCCATTGCTTCCAGAGCCAGCGCACGGCCATTAACCGCATGCTTGGCACCTGTAGGGAATGCGCTCTTTCCGATCACATCGTCAAACTTTCTGGCTTCCGCGATATCCTCAAAGGACAACTTATAATCGCCCATAATCCGCCGTGTCTCACGGATTCTTGCCTCAGGGCAGGTTCGCACAATATAGGCATTCTCAAATCCGGGCACATACTTCTTAAAGAATCGCCAGGCCATCATATTCTGTCTCCTGCACTCCACTTCCACGCGGGTAATATCACGTACATTGGTGCAGTCGCAGCGATCCTCCTGCGATGAATGCTGGAAATGGGCCAGAAGCCGTCCGCCCTTGGGCATGAGGAAGAAGCCTACCCCCGACATATTATGCCACTCGCCGGTCCATGTAGCATGTCTCTTTAATCCCAGATATCCCATAACCTCTCCTATTTCCAGGATATCATTAATCTCCATTACGCGCTCTTTTATCTTCTCCTCAGTCCATTCACTGTAGGGATTGTGGAGCTGGTTGAACAAAAAGTCGTCAATATTTTCATGCATATAATCCACAACCTTTTTCCAGTCCACCCCATCTGCGGTAAAGGCTACTGTGGCAGGCTCAAGAATCTCCAAGGGTGCAATCTCATACTCTGCCCCTGCCTGCACACAGACTTCCCCTTCACCGGTACAGTCGATAATGACTTTTCCAAGAACAATGGATCTACCGCCCGGATGCTCACATACAACACCTTTTACGGTCTCACCATCCCGAACAACCTCTGTCACCAGAGAGTGCAGCATCAGTTCTACTCCATCCTCTTTGCACATCCGGTAGACCAAAAGCCCCCACCAATCCGGATCCACATAAGAAAATGTATAATGTACCCGATGAGGCGCCAGAACGTGCGGCAGCGCGTTGCCCTCTGCCAAAAGCCTTCCATGGGTTTCCTCTGCCAATCCCGCAATAATCTGTTCGTGCCGTCCGTTAAAAAGATGAGCAAATGAGAATCCGGGAGGGCCGGAGAAATTCATCTGGCCGCCCAGCTGCCCTACCCGCTCAATCAGCAGAGTTTTTGCCCCTGTCCGAGCGGCGGCAATGGCCGCCGACACTCCGGAAGTACCGCCCCCGCATACAACTACATCGTAGCTTCCATAAAAACCTATCATATTACTCCTCCAAATAGATATATAATTTTCTGACCTCAATCTCTACTCTGCTTTTATCCGAAGAAAAGATTGGGTATAAACAGTACCAGTTGCGGGAATAACAAAATCAACGCAATTGTCAGCAGCATTGCGGGAATGTATTTCACTGCTTCAATAGTAACTGCCCGGACCGGCAGCTTTGCTACACCGGACACCACAAACAGGCAGATTCCAAAGGGAGGTGTGATAATTCCTACCATCAGGGATAGAACCATCAGCACGCCAAAGTAAATGGGATCCACGCCCAGGCCCTTGATGATGGGCATAATAATGGGAGCCAGCAGGATTACCGCTGCCGTTGTATCCATAAAACAACCAATAATCAAGAAAATAACAATGCAGATCAAAATCACAACCATCACGCTGGAGCTCTCCGCAATACCTGTCATCAGCGTTGTCAGAATCTGTGGAAGGCCCTCACGGGTGATAATCCAAGAAAACATGCTGGCAGACGTCATAATGATAAACAGGGGACCACAGGCCTCAGCCGTATCCTTACAGGTCTCCCAAAGTCCCTTCAAGGTAACTTTCTTATAGCAGAACCCCAGGAATATGGAATACCACACCGCAACTACCGCTGCTTCCGTAGTAGTGCACACACCGGTAAGAATTGTCCCCAGAATGATAATAAAAGTGAGCAGAGCCGGGAAAGAGCTGGGAATTGTCTTCAGAGCCTGTTTTCTGGGAATCGGGGAGCAAGGCATCTTCTTCCCCTTCTCCGTAAAGTGAGCCACAAGAAATACCTGAAGACACAGAGAGCCGCAAAGAAGAATACCAGGGACAATTCCGCCGAAGAACATGCTGGCAACCGATATCTGGGAGATGGCTCCCAACAGAACCATGGCTGCACTGGGCGGTATAATCGGCCCAATGATAGACGACGCCGCCGTGACTCCAGCAGAGTATGCAGGATCATAACCCGCCTGCTTCATCATTTTCATCTCAACCAGTCCCAAACCGCCCGCATCCGCGATAGCGGAGCCCGACATGGAGGCAAACAATGCAGAGGCCACACAGTTTGCGTAGGCCATTCCTCCCCGGAACTTTCCTACCAGGGCCATGGACAGGTTAAAGAGCCGGTCCGTGACTCCGCAGGTATTCATGAGCCGCCCCACCAGCATAAATCCCGGCAGGCTGAGAAGAGTAAAGGAATTCAAATATGCCATCATATTCTGAGATAGAATGGTTATCGGCATCCGCGTATTCATTGCCAACCACACCAAACACGGCAAACCTAATGCATATAAAACAGGAAAACCCAGCAACATCAGCACCAAAAACAATACGATCACAATGATCATGCTTGTACTCAAATTGTTCCCTCCTTTCCGTCATCTTCAATTCCCATGAATTCATCCACTCGTTTGAGCATGGCCTCATTTTCCTGCCGCTCAAGCTCCGCAAGCTCTGCCTCTCTCTTAGCTTTTCTCTGGCCGAAGAAATCATAGCCCGGGACAAAATCATTGAGCAAGTCCACAATGATCACAAGAGCCATATAGGCACCGAACACCAGCACCGGCATATAGTACCATACTCTTGGAATCCGGAGAGCTGCACTTACGTTAGTCAGGCTGGGAATCAACACAAGTACGCTGTAGGATACGGTTGCAAAGAAAATCACTTCGCAGACACGAATCACTGTCCGCAGGACACGCTGCATGCCTTCTGGAAGGGACGCAGACAAAAAATCTGCCACCACATGCTCCTTTGTTACAGTAGCCAGGGCCGCACTCAGATAGCACAGCCAGATGAGAAGCAGACAGCAAAGCTCCTCGCTCCATGACAACGCCTGCCCCAAAAAGAATCTTGAGATAATACCAGCTGTTACAATCAAAATCGTAGCAGCCATTACAAGACCCGCTATATTTTTAATCACATCATAGCTTACCAATACAAAATAATTTAAAGTTTTAACCAGAGCCTTCAAGCTGAAGTACCTCCTTTCTCCGCGGCCAGGCAGGGCAGGGGCCCTTCACCCCAAAGGATCCTGCCATTTTCTGCCTGCCGCATTCTCCGTGACTTTTGCCGCGGAGTCTTATTCCTTGCTGATTATAGAGAGAACCTCATCGTAAGTACCGACCGGCCACACGCCATCCGCCTCATACCGCTCCGCGATTCCATGCATCTGATCTCGCAGCTTTTCCACTTCTTCCTGCGGAAGAGAAATCACTTCGATTCCCGCCTCTTTCATCAGGTTCACGTTTGTCTCCAGGATATCGTCTGCCAGGCCGGAATAGTACACGCCTGCCTCGTGGGCTGCCTCCACAATCAGATCTCTCTGCGCGTCTGTCAGGCTGTTGTAAAGATCATTGTTCATGTACACATACATGGCGTCAAAATAAGAGTTCATCTCGATTAGATATTGGGCTACCTCGTAAAATCCCATAGTATAGGCCGCATCCTCAGTGCACCAGATAGCCTCCACAATTCCCTGCTGCAGAGAGAGAAGGGACTCATTGTAAGAAATGGGAGTTGGGTTCATCCCTACCGTCTGGAAGCAGTCCATAGTGATATCCACCTGTGGAACACGTACTTTTAATCCCTGTATATCCTCCACCGTATGAATTTCCCGGTTGGAGACAAGGGCCGTTCCATTTCTATACCAGTTGCTGGCAATAATCTTAATATTGTTCAGCTCGCAGAACTTATCCTGCCACTGCTTGGTGAGCTCACTCTCGTTCAGCCGCTTGTACTCTTCCTTCGAAGTTATTGTAAACACCAAGCTTCCCACCTTGGCCTCCTCCACACCGTTGCTGGTCATATAGTTGGCCTCCAAAAACAGGTCGATCGATCCTTGGCCTGTCATCTCAAGCTGGTCCGCTGCCTGGCCCAGCTGGCTGGATGGAAATGTATTTACTATGATCGCGCCGCCGGACTTTTCCTCAATATAATCCTTCATATAGGTCATGGCCTGGGTGGAGATGTCATCCGCCGCGCCTGTGGAGCCCATGGTGAGTTCTAAAGAACCGTAATCCACCGCGCCGTCTGCGCTCTGCTCTCCGCCGGCTCCGTCCGCCGCATCATCTGCAGCCTGAGCCGCCTGGGTATCCGCAGCCTGTTTTCCTGCTGTCTGGCTCCCGCCGGAACAACCGGCCAGGAGGAAGGCTGTCCGTATTGTCAATACAGCTAACTGCCTTTTTAAACTTTTTCTCATTCTTATCATCCTTTATCTCTTAAACGCTTCAATGGTTTTCGCAATGGTTCCGTCCGGAAGGGCCACAGGCTCGATGCAGCCCTCACTGTGCAGAGCCCAGGGAAGGATAACGCCGGAATGTCCGCCCCGGCCGCCGATTGTCACAACTTCCACATCCTTGGGCGTCCGTGTCACGGGCATGGGATGGCGGTTTTTGAAACTGGCGGGGCGTACCGGCACCAGTCCTCTGTTCTTCACCATAGGCGTCTGATGGTACACATAGGTGTGAATGTGCTCTTGGATCATCTCCTTGGTAAATCCCGCCTTTTTCAACATCATGGCGTGATCCGGCGTCAAGCAGATAATCATGGGGCCGGGCATATATGCGTTGTTGGATCCCAGAGTCGTGCAGCACGCAGTGATGGTATCCAAAAGATCATATCCGTCCAAGCTCAGGAAATCAATAATGTCGTGAATGGGCTCTGCCTTCAGTACATAAACCGTAGTTGTATCCTTGTCGTAATGGTCTTCATTGATCATATTCCACTGAGCCAGTGAGGGTTCCTCCGCAAAGCAGTAGGTAAACTCCGCCTGAGACGCGATGCAGTCTAAGTCACACACGCCGGGAACTGAGCGGAATACATTCATCACGACCAGGTTCACCGCACGTCCAATGGTTGCGTTCATAGGCCAGCCCGGTCCTTGGCATCCCTGCTTGCCGGAAATTCCTATCTCCTGGGCAATGGGACCAGACACCAGCACCAGATTCCCGCCCGGATGGGAAGTAGTTACGGACTGATTTAAGTTGTACAGCGGGCTATTTAAAGCCTTAAACGCAGCGATTAGAATCGGCATAGCCTTGGGCACGCATCCCGCCATCACCGCCGCGATGGCGACATCTTTTACCGTCACGGTCCTGCCGCTGGGGCCGCTGGGATCACACAGAACCATATCCTCATCAAAGGGGCAGTATTCCAGCATGGCCTCATAGCGCCGCTTAGTGGGCGGTATAATGGGAAGGCCGTCACTGATATGCATCTCGTTGAAATAGGCATTGATTTCCTCCATATAGGCCCCGGGCTCTTTGCTCCTTTCCTCATCCGCCTCAATCGCAAAGGGGAGAAGCCCATCCTTTGCCGGAGCTACCTTATCAATTTTGAAGTCAATATGGGCAAGCTTTTCCAGCTCCTCG
>CALWBS010000083.1 GCA_944376135.1 uncultured Enterocloster sp. | reverse complement strand
AAAGGGCCAGATTCAGGGTGTTCTGGCAGACCACGCGGATCGGGGTCATGGCAGCCTTGATGGCCCCGGTGCCGTCATGGGAGTTCATAAAGACCAGATACGGTGTCACCTCGTCCCCACTGATGATATAGCGCTGGGGAAGCTTCGCCAGAATCCAGACGCGGCGCCCGCCCTGGAGGGCCCCCGCCGTCTCATAAGAAACGCCCTCGCCCAGGAGTTCATCCGTAAAGGCGAAGGCGTCTTCATTCTGTACTACTTTGTAGCGGTCTGTCACTACCCCAAGTACCTGTCCGTCCCGATCCCGGATGTTGGCCTTGAATCCGGAGATCGGCTCCCCGTCCCCAGTCATAACCGGCTTCTGGATAACCCTCCAGTCAAGCCCGGCGAGCATCAGGGCCTCCCGGGAGCCGGGAGCTTCCTCCACGCAGGTTCCCAGGCCGTGCCAGGGCTTCTGTCTGGTGTAGAACAGGGTTTCAATATTTGCTGACATATACATTACCTCCTTTGAAATATTTATTATTGGTTCAAAAGGATAATATATATGTATAAGGGGAGGTAAGACAAATTCGGCTGCTATCTGTCCTGCTGCTTTAAATACTCCATGCTTGTAACAGCAAAAGCGGAAATCCTGCTTTTCCAGAACGGTCGCCTTTACAATTTTTTCATAATCTTCTCTTTCTTTCCATCAAACTCGCTTTGTGTAATTGCACCTATATCCAGTAATTCCTTCAGTTTTTTTAATTCGTCCATCAATGCAACCTTATTTCCTGATTCATCATTTCTCTGATAATCATATTTGTTTAGCTGTGCCACCATTCGATCCATTGCTTTTATCATTCCATTGATCGTTCCCCAGGCAATTCTTACATTATCACTGTTCAAAATTCTGGCATGATGAGTAAACATATTCTGTTGTAGTTTCCAGCCGCCATATTCTGCTATATTATTCCAAAAAACTTCTCCTCCCAATGTAGGAGTGGGAATATTAGGCAACGAAAGTTCCGCATCCAAAATTTCCAAAAGTTCTGTTGTTTTTGATGAATTCTCTCCGAGTGCTTTTAACACCTGTTCATAATTCTTATTCATAATACACTCCTTCCGAATTTACTGTTTCCCATCGACTGCATGTTTTATTTTTTAGGCTGTTCGTCCCACTCGCCATCTTCCTTAACAAACCAACCGTCCAGTGTCCATCTTCCCTGGAACATTTTTCCCATAGTTCCGTCAGATCTTGGGTTAAAGTAGTACCACTTCCCACCCAAAAGCTGCCAGCCAGTTTTCATTCCCGTGTTGCTATCCACATAGAACCAGCCGTCATAGCCCCCGTCAAAAAACAGGCCGTCCGCTGCATATCCCCGTGAATCAAATGCATACCAGGTGCGGTCAATAAACTCCCAGCAATAAATCTCTACCGCACTCCCGGCTACTCCTGCAGACCAGCTTCCTGCGGCATAGGTACCATCTGCATACTGGAGCCTCCATCCGTCTGCAGTAGAATGCCAGTGACTGTATCCTCCGCCTGTTCCATTCAATGTTCCCGTTAAAATCCCCCGATCCCGGTCTACCCGACCTTTTTGCGGATCGATTATTATCGTATTGGTCTCTCCATCATCGGAATCTCCCTGTGAAACCGGAGCCTGCGTTCCGTTTTCTGGCGGATTCTGAGAGCCTTCATTGTCTCCCCCCGGATCTTGTCCCCCCTCATCTCCGTCTTCCGGTCCGTCAGGCTCTTCCGGCACCTCCGCCTCCACAATCGTCAGTGTCCCTTGCTGATAGACTGCTTCGTAGTTCTCCATGCGTCCATTTCCGCCAACAATTTCCCCTCCGCTCGGAGTCACGCGGTACACTCCCGCCAAAGAATAATCACCTGCATTGTCCGTAAATATAATCTGGTCAATGGACTCCCCATTTGCCAGTCCCTCAACGGTTGCTGTATATTCCGGTTTTTCGTCTCCCACTGACATCGTTTTATTATCTGCAGCAATGAGAAGACGGGCCGGTTTCACATTAACCTTCAATCTGTTTTCCAGTGTCTGCAAATCCGTATTCTCCGGGACAAATTGGATGGAGAATTCCTGGTTGTCTCCGGCCTGCGGAATATAATCCGCATCCTCCCATTGGAATACCCCATTAAGCACCGCATAATCCGCTCCCGTTGCCTCGCCTCCTAACAGAGCGGATTCGTTCAGGGCTTTCCCATAAATCAATTCCTCCGCCTGCGACGGCCAGAGAATCCTTTGCCGGATAGTCCCATTCAATGCGATATCTACTGTAAATCTGGATACAATCTCTCCCTTCTCAATTTCAATATCATGCTGTCCTTGGGTCAGGTAAAGATAAAGGGCATTATCACCGTTTCTGTGATTATGAGAAATATTGTACGCCGTCTCGTCCACTGTCACCCCGGTTACGCCGCCTTGATCTTCCAGTTTACAGATGTACTGCTGTCCGTTTGCTCCGTGTACTTCTGCAACGGAATCCGCTTTTACGGAAGCTCCTTCAATCCAAACTCCGGAGCTGCTTCCACTCACACCGCTTCCTATAATCTCCGAACCGGGATCCCCCGTCACCTCAACCGTTCCGCCGGAAATTCGAATTTCTCCGCCGTCACTGCCGTTTCCTCCGCCAATACCGGCTGCTCCTTCTCCTCCCCGTACTACCAGATACGCATTTTCAATTTGGATGCTTCCGTCTCCCCGGCTTCCACGATTCCCGGTTCCGATTCCCGCTCCGTTTGTTCCGCCTTCCAATGTCCCCTGGCTTCCTCTGACAGTGATTGAATCCAGCCTTCCTGATCTGCCGCTTCCAATCCCGGCTCCGTTCTCCCCTCCATAAGCAGTTATAATATTCGTCTCTACTACAATACTTCCAACATTTCCATATGCTCCGCTTCCAATACCGGCCGCATGATTACCGCCACGGCCCGATATTTGTCTTCCGTCAATATGTATGCTCTCCACATTTCCGTAGTATCCGCTTCCAATTCCTGCCCCATTATCCCCTCCATAGGCGCTCAAGCTTTTTTCGGCATGAATCGTAATGCTATTTATATTTTCATTATATCCACTGCCAATTCCCGCTCCATTCGCTCCCCCATAAACACTCAAGCTTCCATTCCCTTTTACTGTAAGCGTTCCGCCGGAACTGCCCAGCTGCAGGCCGGCACAGTTTTCCCCGCTTTGCAGTTCATTCGTTCCCTCCAGATTCAGAGTAATAGAAGATGTTTGACTCATATCAAAAGCGCAGGCATCCGGACTGCCGCTTACATCAATCATCACATTTTTTAATGTGAGATTGGCATCTACACCGGATGCTATGGAGATGGTTATATAATCCACAGTTGAATATTCATTCGGATTTTCTATGGTAATTTCTTTTCCGCTGTTAATAATCAGCTGGTATGGGGATGTTCCCTGCTGATATGTATAATCCCCGGCATCCAGTCCTTCCGGCGATGAGAGAATAAACGGCCCCACGGCAACATTATTTACCATCAACTGTGCCCCGCCAAGCACTACCTCCACGGTTAAAGGCTCCACATTTTCCATCAGCTCATATCCTGACGGCAAATCCGCACAAAAAGTATAGCCCCCACTTACAGGCCAATTTCCGTCTTCGTCCTGTTTATATTCCGGGCAGTTCCAATCTTCTATCGTGATGGTTTCTCTTTCTTCCTCGTTTCCGCCCTTATCTAAACTTGCTTCAATTTCTTTGGGAAGCATATCCTTTACCGTTTCAAAATCTGCCTGGTGCTCTTCGTTCACTCCCGGCAAAGCGAGTACACCATCCTGCAGGGATTCCGTCTCTCCCCATTCCCAGGCCGAAATATACCGTACACTTTCATCCTCCAGAACCTGCACTTCTATAACCGGAAGGCTGGTTTCCAATTCATACCGATCGCTTTTCAGTTCTGCCTGGAACACATAGATCCCCGGAACCTTTCCATCGTACTCGTCCTGCTCTGAAAAAGACTCTTCCAACTCCCAGCGCACGGATACGGTCCCTTTGCGTTCCCTGTCTTTATTCGCATTGCTCCGGCTTGCATCCTCAGCCTCCGAGGGACTGGCATCCTTCATCTCCGAGGAACTGTTATCCTCCGCGTTGGACCGGCTGGCATTCGATGCGCTCGCCTCCGGTGCATCCGTGTCCTCGTCCTCCATGTCCCGAACCATCACCTCTAAACGGCGGGGGAGCTTTAACCTCCCCTTGCCTGTCCCATATTCTACCGTCTGAAATGCGGTTTCTTCCGGAAGCTCCTCTACTTCACAAATGACCTCCGTCTCTTCCTGCGCCGCCCAAAATGGCACTCCCGGCAATGCATTTAAAACAATCGCTGTACTTACTATTCCAGCAATTATTTTCCTTTTTTCCACCATTTTCCTCCTCCGTTTCCTCTGCCATTCCATCAAAAATGGTTTCCTCTTATCTGCGGTTTATTTTATCTATAACTATAATTTCTATAGTTTTAGATAATTATAATGTAAAAATCCGCATATTACAATAGGCGTAGAATATTTCAAATCGGGAGAATCCATGGAAGAACTCAATTTTGAAGAGATCGGGAAGAACATCCGCACCAGCCGCCTGGAGCGCCATTACACCCAGGAATACATCGCCAATAAGATCGGCGTCAATGTCTCACATATCAGCAATATCGAAAACAACCGGGTCAAGGTATCCCTTACCGCTCTGGTTGCTATCTGCAATGCCCTCGGGCTGACTGTGGATTATATTCTGAAAAACGAATATACGTTAGAATCCTCCGACGCCATCGACCGTGAAATCATGAAAGAGCTCGCCTCATGCCCGCCGGAAAAGAAGGAAAAAATCCTAAAAATCATCCGAATCCTTTAAGTGAACCCCTGCCCCATGATCTTGGCCCTAACGCCCGCGCAGGGGTTTTCTCTTTTATCCTGCCTTTCGAAGACACTCCACCATTTCATGCACGTACCGGAACCACCGCTCCTCTCCCCCGATCCGGCAGATATACGCCCCTTCATATTCCGGCATAACTGTCTCCAGGTAATCTGCCGCTTCTCCCAGAGAGCTGAATCCGCGGTATACGTTCCCCGGATATCCCTTTACCATCCCCATGCATTCCCTCCAGTTATCCGTGATTCCCTGCTGGAATCCCCTTGCTACAACATAATACCTTTTCTTCATCCTTCTGCCTCCTCCTTTAAAAACTGCTCCCAAGGCTTCTGTCCGCATCTTCTGATCTCGCGCTTCACAATATCCTGAAATCGCGCCTCCCGTTCACGTACCTTTTTCTTATCCTCATGCCGCTTATTTCCGGTAGAGGGATTCACAGTCCCCACGGCGAAATGCACATGCCAGCTCTCACCTGCCGCCTTCCTATGCCCGGCAAAAACAACCGGAAACCCTTCCCGGTAAATATCCTCCGCCATTTTTCTTGCCGTCCGCTCGATCGGCTCCTCTCCGTGCCGCTCCAGTCCCAATATCTCCAGCGGGGCAAAGTTGTAAATTTCATGGTCTATATATCGGCCGAAGTTCCCTCGTCTCGTATGGGCCTTCTGCAGGGAGCTCATTGCATCAGAAAGTCCTTTTGCATCCTCCCACTCCGGCAAACCGCAGGCTCCCCAGAATGCCAGCTCATCTTCCCGGGCCTCGTCCTCCCGCTGCCGCAGCACATAGCGGATCACACGCTCCGTATCTCCTTGCTTGTGGTAGCGCCTCTTTCCTGCCCGGTTGATCAAGAGGCCCAACTCACAGCTTCCGTTTCTTTCAGGTCTTCTTTTATCAGTCATCTCTCTGTCCCTCCATTTCCATTAACCGTGTTTTCACCTGTGCCAGCAGCTCTTTGTTTCCGCTGGCTGCAACCAGACGGTAAATCTCGTTGACCTGTTCCCAGGCCCTCATCCTGGCTGCCGCTTCTATTTTCAGCTGGTCATTAAACAGGGATTCCGTTCCCCGCGTCCTTAGGTATTCACTAAGATTCATATTTTGAGCCTGGGCACACTTCCGGATCAATGCATTCTCTTTAGAAGATACCCGTATAATAATTTTATCTTTTTTATCATTATTCTTTTCTTTAACAGTAACAGTTGTATTCTTTTTATTCATGGGAATATCCCTCCTCTATCACACGTTTGTACTTGGTTTGTATCTTAATTAATTGACTAATTCTATATTGACTTACTATAAATACTGCCTTTTATACTGCTTTATACAGCCATTTTATTTTGACAATATTGATAGCATGTACGCAAAAAATGTTTCCTCACTCCTCTCTCTATCCAAAACAATCCCGCTGGTCTGCTTTCAATCCGAATTTCGAACAGTCCATTTGTATATACCAAACCTCCTTTCCGCCATCTCCAAACAGCCTGCGGTCTCTGATTATAAACATGTTCTGGCCGTCTATAAAAAGCTATTGGCTATCATGAGCTATCACAGCCATTATGGAACTGTCATAGATATTTTTAAAAGCAACATATTTATAAACCAAAACTATTGGAGTATCCATCCGCTTTCCTTTCCTCCTGAAAACAGATGTCTTTCGCCTATAGCTTTTCATGACCGCTTATACACATTCATAAGATAAAAATTTCAAATCAACATGAAAGAGAGGATGAGTTAAAATGTGCGAACAATATCTGACTTTAAAAGAATTTTGCGATTTAACCAAGATAAGCGTTTCTACCGCCTATAGAATGATACGAAACGGCACCCTTCCTGCCGTAAAACTGGCCGGGACAAGGCACTGGAAAATACCCTGCGAGTTTATTCCCAATTATGAACCGACAACCATGCGTTTTAAATCTTCCCGATAAAAAGCAGTGGCATAAACTATTCTCTGTCTCCCCGTCTGCTGTATTTTTGTATACCTGCCAGTACAATAAATACATTTTTTCCGCCCTCCGGATATTTTTTCACTATCCAAGCGGGTCATTGCCATCATTAAAAAGGCGCCGTATCCCAAAGAACTAAGAAACACGCGCCGCCAGGCGCACTACACAAAAAGACGAGGCCCCACAACTGCCAAGACCTCGTCTTTCTGCTGATAGAAAATCACTTTATTCACAGCCAAGATTAAAATTAATTCTGCCAGCCAGATAAATCGGCACTGTCAGTATTTTTTCCTCTTGGGCTTTTCCTCCATACGTATCTCCCTTTAAATAATAAAGAAAATCCAACCTGCCGTCTTTTAGTAAATCAGAAGCTGTAATCCCGGAATTCTTCCCGGCTTTTACCTCTATTCCATAATTTTTATAATCCGAAAGACTTCTGACATAAAAATCCAGTTCCCCTCCGGTTTTCTTATATACCGCAAACCACGGAGCATTGCCGGCAATCGAATCCGTATCCCTGATACGTTTTAAAATCTCAAGATAAACGTAATTCTCGCAGAGAATCCCCTGTATCGTGCTCTGCTTTTCTCCTGTTTTTCGGAGAAAATAAGCCGCTATACCTAAATCCATATAGTAATATCGGCAGTTCTCCACGATATCCAGATAATTGCAGTCAATGCTCTTGCTGCAATATCCAATTACATGGGACAAATACAGCCAGCTTCTTGCTCTGTTAATCATTTGCTTGGAAACCTTCCCGCTTTCCTCTTTAAAGACAATTTTTGATAAATCCGTCACCAGGTCATCGGTTCCCTTTTTCTCTTTAATAAGCATAACAGCAATCGCCTGAAATAATTGACCAAACAGGTCGATTTCTATGACTGAATCAAAATATCGGGAGGACTCTTTTATGAAGATTCCGATAATTTTGTCCAAAACCTTTCTGCAGGCTTCAATGCTCCTGGTTTCCAGATAAGTTTGAACTACCTTTGGATAGCCTCCGATTTGGCAGTATACATCGAAGTATTCTTTAATCTCGTCATATTCCTTATGCGGATCCTCGCCATACAGGGAAAGGTTTCGATACACTTCGCGCTTTCCAAGGGCCTCCAAAAACTCCGGGAATGTCAATGTGCCAAGTACAAGGTTGTCTGTATCACCGGCAGACAAAAAGAAGTCTTTTTCTCTCGTTTTTCCAAGATAGCTTCCTGTCACAATAAAATCGCAGGTAAACTCTCTGGCAAACTCACGAATACAGCTGTAGACAACCGATGATTCCTGAATTTCATCAATCACTACAACCGTACTCTTTTTATCTTCAAAATCAGGGGCATATGCTTTAAAGACATCATGCAGAGCGCCTTCTCTGCGCTGCTGACCAACCTCCCAGTGATAGATTGCATTATAACAGTTCAGGAAATCCTGTCCTGACTTTCCAATCATATTGATATAAATATATTGCTCATACTGCTCTCTGGCAAACTTATCCAGGATATAGGTCTTTCCAACCTGCCTGGCCCCCTCCACCTCCAAAACGAGGCCGGAATTATTCTTCTTCCATTGAAGCAGCTCTTCGTATATATCACGTTTTAATTCTATCGCCATACCAACAACCTCCGCGCCTGGCACTTTTCTATCATTATAGCAGTTTCCATGCAGGCAAAACAAGCCCATCCTTCTTTTTTCGCTCCGATTGTATCGGATCCCTTTTCTGTATAATAAAAAAGCAGGAGACATGTTTCCCCTGCGTATCCGGTCAATATTCAATTTTACCCTTTAAACCCTCACTCCAACTTCAAGAGAAGCCTGTCCATTTTGTTACTACCGTATGTACCGTAGACTTACTGATCCCAAACCTTTTCGCCGTCTGCCTCACGGTGGCATTGTGGTCTATGATGTAATTGGCGATAGCTACGGCCCGTTCTTCGATATATTCCTTCATGGGTTCTCCCCTAAGAACGTTTTTTACATCATATTAGAGGCTGGGAAAAAATATGCACAACTTGGGAGAGATTATGAACTCAGGCCTTCAAAACTCCCGAGGGATTGTTCCCTTCTATCGCTTCTGCTTTTTCTGCCTATCCAAAAGTCCTCCCGCCTGGGCCCACTTCTGCACTTCATGGTACAGGCGGCTGTCATTGTTTGCCTTTAACAGGGAGAGGAGCTTATTGACCCACTCGCTGCTGCGGTAATGAATGCTGTATTTCTCATCATATTCCGCCAGTGAACGGATCCGCTCTGCCTCCATTTTTTTCGCGCATCTGCGGTATGCAAGACAGAGATATTCCCTAGTCCGCTTTTCCTCTGCCTGCCGGTTTCTATTCCATATAAACCCCGGCCGATGCATTAACCCCAGATACAAAATTTTATCAATTTCAATGCTTTCCTGGTCAAAATAATCCTCCAGATAAACCCGCCCATCCACGCGCTCTGCCCCGGTATAGGGATAGCGCTCCAGCCATTTCCGGCGTTCCGACAGACTTTCAATTAAATCAATCGTTCCGTCCGTTTTATTCATACAGCAGAATTTGTATTTCTTTCCGCTTCCGCAGGGACAGGGATCATTTCTCCCGATTTTTTTCTTTGAAACTGGTTGATTCATTCCCCGCTCCGCAGCCCGAAGCATTTCAAAAAAATCCTCCGCTTCCTTTTTTCCGGTGCTGTTTTGATTGGATGCTCCCGGCCTGTCCGCAGCATCTGCACCATCTTCCAGGTCGCCCGCAAACACGCTCCAGTGCTTGAGGTTCTCGGCCGCGTCCATCGGCGTTTTGCAGAAAGATACCTCATCCCCGTAAAAAAACATGGCGTCCACACAGGAATCATATTTTCCCATATACATTTCATCCATCAGCCCTCTGTCAAGCATATAGCGGATATCCGGGAGCATTTCGACAAAATGGCAGCGGCAGATTGTCAGGGCGAGCTCATTGTAAAGATTGTTATATGTATCCCCTGTATGTATATTTTTGCGCAGAAAGTCCCTCCACTCCTGCTCATCAATCCTCCCGTCCTCATAGAGCTGAGCCATTGTCAAAAGCATAGCGCTGCGGACAAATTCCCCGATGCGATTGTCCTCAATGGACCGCTTTAAGAGCTTCAAATCCCCATTATAGGTATTGTATAAAATGTCTGAAAGCCCGTCCGTCACGCAGTCCCCCAGCAGATACTCCACAGTCTCCTCTGGCAGAGATACAAGCCGCATCAGCTCCGGAAAACTCTCCTGGTCCTGAAATTCGCCCAGCAGATACGCCGCATAAAAGTGCAGCTGATACCCCTCCTCCAGCTTGTCTCCCTCGAGGCGCGCATGTGCCACTGCCCGGCGCAAATAGGGGATTGCTTTCCCTCTGTTTGCCCGTATAACGCAGAATGCTTTTTGAGGAATTTTTTCGTTCTCATAGGTGATATCTTCTATCGCCTTTTGCAGTTCGTCCATCTTTTTATCCACCCTTTTGTACTATCATACCAAACCTGACAGAAAAATCAATTGAATATTCCAATTTATGGTTGTATACTGATGGAAAATAGCAACTATAAGTAAGAAAATATAAAGGAGACAGCGCAGTATGGAAAAAATGAAAGATCTCGCCTATTACAATGGAACGATCACCCCCATCAATGAGATGATGATACCGGCGAATGACCGCGGCTTTTACTTCGGGGACGGCATTTATGAAGCCGCTATGGTATACCACCATAAGATCTTTGCTCTGCAGGATCATTTGGACCGCATGTTCAACAGCGCCGCCATGATACGAATCGACCTGCCTTACACCAAAGCGGAGGTTGGCGCTCTGCTCTCCGAGCTGGTGGACAAGGTGGAGAGCGACAGCCAATTTCTCTACTGGCAGGTCACCCGGGCAACTGCTCCCCGCAACCACCTTTTTCCCAAGGATGCTGCCAGCAATCTCTACGTCTATTCCAAACCATGGCCCGGCGTGCAGATGTCCGATTCTTACCGGGTCATCACTGTAGAAGACACTCGTTTTCTCCACTGCAACATTAAGACCCTGAATTTGATTCCCAACGTCATGGCCGCCCAGAAAGCTCAGGAAGCGGGCTGCAATGAGGCCGTGTTTGTCCGGGACGGTCTGGTGACCGAAGGCTCTCACTGCAATGTATCCATCATCAAAGACGGCACATTTATCACCCATCCTCTGGACAATCTGATTCTGCCCGGAACTGAGCGCAAGCATATGCTCTCCTACTGCCGCATCCTGGGGATTCCCACCGAGGAGCGGGCGTTTACGCCGGCCGAGATGGTGGATGCAGATGAGATTATCATGTCCAGCACCAGCCATCCCAGCATGCGGGTGATGGAGATAGACGGGCAGCCCGCAGGTATGAAGGACCCCGAACTGGTCGGAAAGCTGAGAGATTGTTATATGGAGGATATTGAGAAATAGGATGAAGCAGAAAAGAATACAGGACTATGGCCTCAAAATCGGCCGGCTTCCCTCCGGCCTGAGAAATAAAATCACCGATGTTGCCGGCGTGCGGGTTGGGCACTCCACTATCCGGGACGGGAAAAACCGCACCGGCGTTACAGTCATTCTCCCCGGACAGGACAATGCCTTTTCACTGAAATATACGGCAGCCTCCTATGTGCATAACGGCTTCGGCAAGAGCTGCGGCCTGGTGCAGGTTGATGAGCTGGGAACCCTGGAAACCCCCATCGCCCTGACAAATACGTTAAATACAGGACTTGTGTGGGATGCCCTGGTTCAATACACTATCGACCGCTGCAAGGCAGATAATGTGCCGGTCTGCAGCATCAATCCTGTGGTGGGCGAGTGCAATGACAGCCAGATAAATGATATCCAAAAAAGAGCCGTCACCGTTTCTCATGTACAGGAGGCTCTAATGCAGGCAGGCGAAGAGTTTGCCGAGGGGGATGTAGGCGCTGGAACCGGCACCGTGTGCTACGGCTTAAAGGGCGGCATCGGCTCTGCCTCCCGGGTTTTTGAGGTCTGCGGACAGCCCTACACCATCGGCGTTTTGGTGCAGTCCAACTTCGGAAGCCTTATTGATTTCACTTTAAATGGGATGCCTGCAGGAGAAAAAATCCTGGCCGTCTCCAAAGAGAGGATGCCGGGATCTGAACCAGACAAGGGCTCCATCATGACCATTCTCGCCACCGATCTGCCCGTGTCCTGCCGGCAGTTGAAACGCATCATCCGCCGCACTGCAGTGGGAATCGCCCGCACCGGCGCCTATACAGGGCACGGCAGCGGAGAGATAATGATCGGCTTTACCACGCAGAACCGCATTCCCATGACCTCCGGTCTGCTCTCCCAGACCATTATTCCGGAAGACGAGATCAATCCTGCCTTCCAGGCTGCGGCTGAGGCTGCTTGGGAAGCCATCCTCAACTCCATGGTGTGTGCGAGTTCCGCGGCCGGACGCAACGGGGAGATGTATTATAGTTTGGCGGAATTTATGCCGCTTTTCAGTCCCTGCGGGCTATAAGTGTCCCTAAAAAAGCCTGACCCGAAGCCGTGAGTTCGCGTTCTATGAAAATTTCAGAAATAGCTGCCATGGTGGGAATTCAAAATGTTAATACCTTTATCCGCGTATTCAAGAAAGACTGCGGCATCTCACCAGGACAGTATCTGCTGAAGATAAAGACAGAGAAAACGAAATAAAGAAACGCATATACAAAGAAGCGGGACAGCGCGCCCTGCCGCCCCGCTTCTCTCTGTCCTACTCTGCCACCCGATCTTCAAACATAAACATTGTATACTGCCCGATGGCTGCCAGATTCCCTTCTCCGTCATATACTCGGCACTCATACACCCCTGTCTTCCTCCCCGCATGGACGCTTTGGGCCACCGCCCGGATCCGCTGGGGCTCCCCGCCTATGGGCCGCAGATAATTCATCTTTCCCTCCAGCGTTACACTTCCGAATCCATAGCTCTTTGAGGCGGCTCCTACTGTAGAGTCCGCCAGTGAAAAGATAACGCCTCCGTGCACTATCCCGGCCAGATTAACAAGCTGCGGTTTTACTGTCAGCTCAGCCTCCGCGTACCCCTTCTTTAAAATCGTTATCTCAGCGCCAATCAGCTTTAAAAATGCGCTCTGCTCATTAAATTTTTTCCTGTACGCTTCCAAGTCCATCCTCTGTTCCTCCTGTTTTCCCAACATCCTGATCTCTCAGCATATCCTCGGAAGCTGCCCGCCGGCAAGCTTCCCCAAAAGACGGCTTCCGCCAAGTCCCGTGCGAAGCACTACTTTTCCAGGTCTCTGCTCAGTCACCTGACCTATCTGCGCTGCGCCCTCCCCGCCAGGCAGGGCCCGCAGAGCGGTCACAGCAGCCTGTGCCCGTTCAGGAGCGATCACTGCTGCAATTCTCCCCTCGCAGGCGCAATACAGGGGATCCAATCCCAAAAGTTCACAGGCTGTCCGAACGCCGGGTGTGACAGGTACTGCCGTCTCGGAAATCTCAATGGTTAGCGGCAAGCCCTCTACAAATTCGTTGAGCGTAGTCGCCAGGCCTCCCCTGGTGGGATCGCGCATAATGCGAAGTCCTCCAGCTTCTATGAGCGCCCGGCTAAGCGCGTCCAGGGGCATGCAGTCACTTAAAAGCTCCCCCTCACAGGGCAGCTCCCCCCGCGCCATCATGACCGCGGCCCCGTGACATCCCACCGGCCCGCTGACAATTACAGCGTCCCCGGGCCGGACAGCCTCCCGTCCCAGCCCGGATGCCCGCAGAAATCCAATACCGGAGGTATTGATATAAATCTGGTCTCCTTTTCCCCTCTCCACCACCTTGGTATCCCCCGTGACAATCCGCACCCCGCATCGGGCCGCTGTCTCAGCTGCGGAAGATACAATCTGCCGCAGATTCTCCACAGCAAAGCCCTCTTCCAGAATCAATGAAAGACTCAGATATTGGGGCTCACCGCCGGCCATGCACACATCATTTACTGTGCCGCAGACCGCCAGTTTCCCAATATCTCCCCCCGGAAACCTCCAGGGAGATACCACAAAGCTGTCCGTGGAAAATACGAGGCGATCCCCTCCCGGCAGCACAGCCCCATCCCCCAGCACGTTCAGAGCCGGATTGGAAAAAGCCGGAACAAGAATTGAGTCAATCAGATCGGAGGTCTTTGTCCCTCCGCTTCCATAATCCATTGTAATCACAGAATCCATACCATACCTCCTGCTGTCTGTAAGCTCACTGCCGCACATTTTCCCCCTTTCGATCCCATCAGACCGTCACTCCCGATACCGGTACGCCGCCGCGCAGTCACCCTCCCCGGACACCATACAGGGCCCTACCGGGTCTCCCGGCAGGCATGCCCGTCCAAAAAGCGGACAGTCCTGGGGAGCAAGCAGGCCGCGGATCACATCGCCGCAGCGGCATCCCGCCGCTTCCTCCCCGGCATCCGGACAAAATCCATACTGTCTGGCTGCATCCCAGGCAGCAAATTCCTCCCGGATAGCGAGACCGCTCCCTGGTATCTCCCCCATCCCCCGCCATAGACTCCCGCAGGGGACAAACACTGCCCCCACCGCCTTTCTGGCCGCCGGATTCCCATTTGCGCGCACCAGACGGGCGTACTCATTTACTAACGCCGGCCGGCCCTCAGACAGCATTTTCACCAGAAGATACACAGAGATCACAAGATCCTCGGGCTCAAACCCGCTCACCACAGCGGGCAGTCCGTATTCCTCCGGCAAAAACGCAAAGCTTTCCGCCCCGGTAATCACCGCTACATGTCCCGGGCACAAAAAGCCGTCTATCCTGCACTCCCGCGTCTGCGGCGCGTCCACAAGGGCCCGGATAGCCGGCTCAGTTGTTTTCATTAGGCTCAGCACAGAAAAATTTTCCGCCTGGCGCTCTCTGGCCTCTATTAGACAGGCCGCTGTCCCGGGCGCTGTGGTCTCAAAGCCCACGCCGGCAAACACTACCTGCCGGTCCGGATTTTTGCTGGCCATCTCCAGGGCATCTATAGGAGAATATACCATCCGCACATCCGCCCCCTGTGCCCTCCGGCGCAGCAGGCTGTCCCCTCGGCGTGAACCGGGCACCCGGAGCAAATCCCCATAGCTGGCCATGATAACCCCTGGAATGCTGCTGATGCGCAGCAGTTCGTCCACGGCTCCCGCCGGCGTCACGCAGACCGGACAGCCCGGCCCGGAAATCAGGCGGATATTCTCAGGCAGCAGGAATTTAAGGCCAGCCTTTGCGATGGCCATGGTATGCGTTCCGCAGATTTCCATCAGCTGTATCTGCCCCATAAATCGGGCCATACGCCGAATCTCCTCCAGAAGCGCCCCTGACTCTTCCAAGGCCCTCTCCGCCCCGCTACCAAGAGTTTTCCTTTCCGCAAACAGCTCCTTACACATGCTCATCCAGCACCCCCGCAAGGATCTCCAAACCCTCCCGGGCCTCCTTCTCCGACATTTTCTCTATAGCAAAGCCCGCGTGAACCATCACGTAATCTCCCACCGCCAGATCCGGTATAAAATCCACCCGCACATTCTGCGACAGGCCTCCCGCCTCCCCCACTGCGGATTTTCCTTCAATTTTTGTTATCTTTAACGGCACTGCTAAGCACACGATATTCTTCACTCCTTTGCGCAATCGCTATCTGTCCCAGGCTGAGCCCCTGGTCATTTGGCGCCACTCTGCGGTGGCAGAAAACAGCAAATCCCGCCTCCTTCAGAAGCGTCCCTATGCGATCTAAGAGAAAATGATTCTGGAAAACGCCTCCCGACAGAATCACCGGATTTTTCTCGGTATTCAGATACAGGCACTGTTCCAATGCCATGACCGCCAGAGTCTCCATAAATCGCCGGGCAATATCCGCAGACGGCACACGGGTCTGTTTATCTAAAATAATCTGTTTCACCATGGGCCGCGTATCAAAGCGGCGCACTCCGTCTTCTTCATAAAAAACCCGAGGATATGGACAGACCGACGTACTTGCGGCCGTTCCAAGCGCCTCTAAAAGCGCCGCTCCCTCCCCCTCATATCGAGCCCGTGCACGCCCTTCCAGCAAAGCGTCCACCCCGTCAAAAAGCCGTCCCATACTGCTGGCCTCCACACAGGAAATACGTTTTTCCAGTATAGCCGTCAGCGCCTGCCTCTCCTGCCTGTCTCCCGCCAAGGGCACTGCTTTTGCATTTTCCTCCATAAACGGCGTTCCCCGACCAAGATCCCACAATAACGAAAATCCAATCCGGCCAATCCGCCGGATCGCTTCCTCTCCGCCGGGAAGAAGAATGGGGCGAATACTGCCCCGCCGCTCAAATCCTTTATAATTTCCGGCCAGAAACTCCGCCCCCCAGATTGTCCCATCTGTCCCCATCCCTGTGCCGTCCCAGATAATGCCGAAGGCATCTCCCTCCAGGCGGTTGTCCGCCATGCAGGCGGCCATGTGGGCCCAATGGTGCTGTATTTTCAAGAGGGGAACAGCCATCTGCGCAGCCATCTCCTCCCCTATTCTTGCGGATTCATACTCCGGATGCAGATCGCAGACCAGAAATCCCGGCTGAATATGAAACAATTTGGCAAACCGCGAAATATTTTCCCGAAAGAAATCCTGGGTTTCCAGGCTGTCCAAATCCCCGATGTGCTGGCTCAAAAATGCTTTATTTCCTTGTCCCAGAGCAAAAGACGCCTTCTGCTGCGCTCCTAAAGCCAGAATCCCCGTACAGTCCTGTCCCATCATCACAGGCTGAGGCGCATATCCCCGGCTGCGGCGGAAAGAGTATTCCCTTCCCTGCCATTCCATCACCAGGGAATCATCGCATCGGTTTTCAATGGGCCGATTGTGGAACAGAAAACCGTCAATCTTCCCCTTCAACAGGCAAAGGGCCTCTGCGTCCTCTGTGAACACCGGACAGTCCGGCTCGTTCGCGCTGGTCATCACCAGTGTTCTCGGCCCGCCGAATGTCCCGTCCAAGAGAAGCATATGGAGGGGGGTGTAGGGAAGCATCAAACCCAAGCGGCTGTTTTCGCTCAGCCCCAGCAGGGAGCCGGGGCGCTTCTTTTCGCACAGGACAATAGGGCGTCTCGGACTCTCCAAAAGCCTTCTCTCCGCCTCGCTGATCCGGCAAAACCGCTCGGCCTCCGCGCGGGAAGCGCACATGACAGCCAGGGGTTTTGCCTCCCTGTGCTTTAGCCGCCGCAGCCGTTCCACTGCCTCGCTATTCTCCGCATCACAAGCCAGATGAATCCCGCCAATTCCCTTCACCGCCAGAATACCGCCCTTAAAGAGCATCTCCTGGGCTAGACGGAAGGGATCTCCCAACGCCCGATTCCCGGCGCTGTCCAGAAAGTAAACGACAGGTCCGCACACCGGGCAGCAGTCGGGCTGAGCGTGATAGCGCCGATTCTCAATATCCCCATATTCCTCCCGGCAGACCGGACACATAGGAAATTTCTTCATCGATGTGCGGGTCCTGTCATAGGGAAGAGCTTTTATAATTGTGAAGCGGGGGCCGCAGTTGGTACAGTTGATAAATGGATAGCGAAACCGACGGTCGGATGGGGTAAAAAGCTCTTTTAAGCAGTCCGAACAGGGGGCCATATCCGGAGCAATCAGCGTATGTCCCGGCGATTTGCTGCTGCTCTCCAAAATCTCAAATGTCTCAAAACCGCGGACGCGCCTTTCCGTCACAGTCAGTGCTTCCGGAACCTCAGTCCCAGGCATTCCTGCATCTCCCTGCTCGTCTTCCTGTTCCATCACGTCCGCCGCTTCCACCACCGCCAGCGGCGGAGGATTCTCCCGTATTTCCCGGACAAAAGCGGACAGACTCTCCCTATCCCCCTCCAGCACCATCTCCACCCCTTCCAGGGTATTTCTGGCCCAGCCGGTGATCTGCAGACGGCGAGCCAGCCGGTGCAGGAACGGACGCATCCCAACGCCCTGGACAATACCGGAAATCTTTACCCGAACACGGTGCCGTTCTGCTTCCTTCCCGGATATCCTCTCTTCCATCATTGTATGCTCCATCACTGAATGGCAGCCCGGATTTCCCCTCCAATCCGCTCCGCAAGCGCATCCATCCCCTCTCCGGTCTTCGCGCTGACCCCAAAGAGGGGACTCTCCGGGTTAACGCCCCGATAATCCCGCGTCACTCTCTCCACATCAAAGTCAAAATACGGCAGCATGTCATACTTATTCAGTACCAGACAGTTGGTGTCCGTAAACATTAAGGGATACTTCTGCACTTTATCATCCCCCTCCGGGATACTGAGAATTGTGACGCGGAAATTTTCCCCAATATCAAACTCCGCCGGGCAGACAAGATTCCCAACATTTTCCACAAACAAAACATCCAGCTTGTCCAGGTCAAAATGGGGAAGGATGTGTTCAATGCTCATGGCCTCAATATGACAGGCTCCGTCCGTATTGAGCTGCACTGCCGGGATGTTCAGAGCGGCTATTTTCTCCGCGTCGATCTGGCCGGCAATATCCCCCTCAATCACCCCGATGGCAAACTTTTCTCTCAACCGCTTAATTAGCGAGGTAATCAGGCTGGTCTTCCCCGCCCCGGGACTTCCCATCACATTGATCAAGCATACCTTGTGCTCCGCCAGCGTCCTGCGGACCTGGGCACTCACATCCTGATTCCACTCCATCACCTGATGCAGGACCTTTATTTCCATCTACATCCACCTCCAGGCTTTCTACCATAAATTCTTTTCCGGAAAGAGTCTTTAAGCGCAGACTGCCGCAGAGCGGGCAGGCAATGTGCTCCCTTGTAATCTCGCTCTCCCTGCCGCAGTCCCTGCAGAGCACTTTAAGAGGCACGGTCCGCGCCTCCACCACCGCCCCCTCAGCCAGGGTTCCTTTAGCCAGCACGTCCAGATACATCTGCACGCACTCCGGGACAATCCCAGCAAAGGGGCCCATGCTCAGACGGATCATCCGGATGCGGACCGCATTCTCTTCCTTCGCAGCCTTCAAAGCGATATCCAGTATATGTTCCGTAACCGCAAGCTCATGCATGGCGCCTTCTCTCTCCATCCGTCATTAATTTTTTATCATAAATCACCCCAGTATTGTAGCACAAAACACATGGGAATTGTCAGTACCGGAAAAAATTAACAATTTCTTAGCGTTTTCAGCCCGCGGGCAATCTTGTTTTTAAAAATCTGCGGGATTATAATATGAACTGTTTTGAATGAACGCACAAGGAGGATGACCAATGACAATGGAATCAATCTGGATAGTAATGGCTCTTCCGACCATCATGGCCGCAGCCGCCCCCTTTATTCCATCTGCTAAGATACGCGGGAAGGCGGTCTATGCCGCAGCCGGCATTCTAATGGCTTTTACCCTTATTTTTCTAGGCATCTGGCTGAACCGGGGCGGACCAACCTTACTCTTGTATGTCCGCACGGAAGCGGCCGACCACGCGATGCTGGCCGGCGAATTTCTTTTGATGGGCCTCATCGTATTTTTAAGCGTCCGTCACAAAAAATACCCCATCGCCCTGTTATCCATCGTTCAGACCTGTCTTGTGGCCTGGGTAGAGAGCCGCACGGAATTTCCTGAAGCGCCCCACATGCAGATTGACTGCCTGGCCATGCTCATGTGCATGATTGTCGCTTTTGTGGGCGGCCTCATCTGCATCTACGCGGTGGGCTATATGAAGGAATATCACCATCACCACACGGAGTTCACGGATCGGAGCGGATTTTTCTTCTCCATGCTGTTTTTCTTTCTAGCCGCCATGTTCGGCCTGGTACTTTCCGCCAACCTGATATGGATGTATTTCTTCTGGGAAATTACAAGTGTCATTTCCTTCCTCCTCATCGGATATACCCGGACAGAGGAGGCTGTCACCAACAGCTTTCGGGCCCTCTGGATGAACCTCCTTGGCGGCCTGGGCTTTGCTGTGGCCATCGCTCTCTCCGCCCTTGGGCTGGGGACCGTGGAGCTTGACCAGGTGGTGGCTGCCGGAAGCCTTCTGCCCCTGGCCTGCCTCTCCCTTGCGGGACTGACAAAATCCGCCCAGCTTCCCTTTTCCTCATGGCTTCTGGGAGCTATGGTCGCTCCCACACCCTCCAGCGCCCTGCTGCACAGCGCCACCATGGTAAAGGCCGGGGTTTATCTCTTAATCCGCCTTTCCCCGGCCCTGAACGGCAATCTGGTAGGCGCGATGGTGTCTTTTATAGGGGGCTTTACCTTCATCGCCGCCAGCCTGATGGCTATTGCCCAGAATGACGGCAAAAAGGTCCTGGCCTTCTCCACTGTGTCCAACCTTGGACTTATTGTAGCCTGCGCCGGCATCGGCATGGAGGAAACCATCTGGGGCGCCGTGCTGCTCATGATTTTCCACTCTGTGAGCAAATCCATGCTGTTTCAGGCTGTGGGCGCCACAGAGAACTCTCTGGGTTCGCGGGATATTGAAAACATGCACGGTCTGCTGCTGCGCCTTCCCAAACTGACCTATATCATGGGCATCGGCATCGCGGGCATGTACCTGGCCCCCTTCGGCATGCTGATTTCCAAATGGGTGGCTTTAAAGGCATTTGTGGATTCCGGCAATTACATACTGGTTCTTTTCCTGGCATACGGAAGCGCCTCCACCATGTTTTACTGGACCAAATGGCTGGCAAAGCTCATTTCCATGCACCACACCAAGGAGGAAGTCCGGGATGTGACCCGGGCGGACCAATATTTTTCCATGTTTCTCCACGCGGGGAGTATGCTCTGCCTCTGCCTGCTGTTCCCCCTGCTTGCCACCCGGATTGTCAACCCCATTATCCTGCAGATTTTCGGGGAGTCCCACGAGGTGCTCTCCATCAACGTTCTGAACACCATGGCCGTCATGCTGGCGTCCGTCATCGTAGTGCCTGCTGCCATGTTCCTTGTGACAAAATCCGCTCACCGGGACTACGTGCCCATCTACATGGGCGGCGTCAATGAGGGGGACAATACCTATTTTACCAACAGTTACGGCCTGCCCGAACATCTTTACCTTACCAACTGGTATCTGCGCTTTGAATTCGGCATGCGCCATCTGCGCCGCCCGTCAGAGCTTATCTCCGCAGGCGTGCTGGTTGTCATGTTCTGTGTGATTGTAGGAGGTGCCATATGAATTCCGTAATTTCTGTGATTGCCTATCTGCTGCTGGCCCCCTTTGTGGGCGGCCTCTTAGAAGGCGCTGACCGCGTCATCAGCGCCCGGATGCAGGGCCGGGTGGGACCGCCTCTGCTTCAGCCCTTCTATGACCTGGGAAAATTATTTTCCAAGCAGATGATCGCGGTAAATAATGTGCAGCTCCTCTTAAATTTAAGCTATCTGGTCTTTTTGGCCGTGGCGGGCTCCATGCTCTTCGGCGGGGCGGACATCCTCATGTGCCTGTTCATCCTGTCCACCGGGGATATGTTCCTCATCATGGCGGCCTCCAGCGATTCCTCGCCCTTCGCCACCATGGGCGCCAGCCGGGAAATGATGCAGATGATGGCCTATGAGCCATTAACCCTGCTCATCGCCGTAGGATTTTACCTCGCTACCGGTTCCTTCGTGGTCAACGAGATTGTCGCCTCCCCTTTAAGCCCGGTCATTGCCATGCCGGGAATGCTTTTAGGCTTTTTATTCATCACAGCCATCAAGCTGCGCAAGTCGCCTTTTGATTTGTCCACCAGCCACCACGCGCACCAGGAGATGGTAAAGGGCCTCACCACCGAGATGGCCGGCCCCACCCTGGCCATTATGGAAATCGCCGAGTATTATGAAAAGGTTCTGCTCCTGGGCATTGTAGGGCTCTTTATCGTGAATAGAAATCCCATAAGCTGGCCCATCGCCGTGGCCGTATGCCTAATTTTCTATTTTCTGGAAATTCTCTGGGACAATGTGAGCGCCCGGGTAAAGTGGAAGACCATGCTGGGAAGCTGCTGGGTTGTGACCCTCCTGGCCGGAGGGCTGAATCTGCTCATTTTAATGCTGATTAAATAGGAGGGAGAACAATGGGAAAGCTTGCAAAATCTCCGTGGCTGCTGCACTATGATGCCAGCAGCTGCAACGGATGCGACATCGAGGTGCTGGCCTGCACCATGCCCTCTTACGATATTGAACGGTTCGGGATTATCAATACCGGCGACCCCTTCCAGGCAGATATCCTGCTAATTACCGGAGGAGTCAACAGCCAGAGTGAAAAGGTAGTAAAACAGATTTACAGCCAGATGCCCAATCCCAAGGTAGTCGTAGCCGTGGGAATCTGTGCCTGCACCGGAGGGATCTTTAAGGAATGCTACAATATCAAAGGCGGCGTGGACACCGTAATCCCTGTGGACATCTATGTGCCCGGCTGCGCGGCCAGACCCGAGTCCATCATCGACGGGGTTGTCAAGGCCCTGGCCCTTCTGAAAGAAAAACAGGAGGCTTACCGCCAGGAGAAAAGGAGGAGCAAGACCAATGGAAGGTAAAAATGAAATCACCCCTATCACCATGGATCAGTTTCTTCCCACGGTGATACGCTTTAAGATGGAGGAGCGAAGACTGGTTCAGATCTGCGCCGTGCGCCTGCCGGAGGGCTATGAACTCAGCTACTCCTTCTGCCGGGGCTACGATATGGAAACTCTGCGCCTTATAACCGCCACAGACGAGAAAGTCTCCAGCATCACCCAGATCTATCCCTGCGCCTTTATGCAGGAAAATGAGGTGGCGGAGCTCTTCGGGGTTCCTATCGAGAACATTACGCAGGACTACAGAGATAAGCTTTACCGGATTGACCGGGAAGCGCCGTTTAAGGAAAAGGGGTGAGCACATGGCAAAGAGAAGCATTGTTCCCTTTGGTCCCCAGCATCCGGTTCTGCCCGAGCCGGTCCATCTGGATTTGATTTTGGAGGATGAGACTGTGGTGGGCGCTGTGCCCAACATCGGCTTTGTCCACAGAGGCCTTGAAAAGCTGGTTGAAACCAAAGATTTTAAAGAATATGTATACATTGCCGAGCGGGTCTGCGGAATCTGCAGCTGCGGCCACGGCATGGGCTACTGCGAAAGCGTGGAGCACATCATGAGCATTGACATACCGGAGCGAGCCAAGTACCTGCGCACCATCTGGATTGAAATGAGCCGGGTCCACAGCCACCTGCTCTGGCTGGGTCTTTTGGCAGATGCCATGGGCTTTGAGAGCTTGTTCATGGAGAGCTGGCGTCTCAGAGAAAAGATTCTGGACATGTTTGACATGACCACCGGCGGCCGGATTATCTTTTCCGTCAACTGCATCGGCGGTGTGCTAAAGGATATGGATACGACCATGCTGGACAGCCTGGACTCCACTATCCGCCAGATGGAAAAGGACTTTGCGGTTATCGAAGAGACATTTCTAGGAGAGTATACGGTACACTCCCGCTTAAAGGGCCTCGGCGTCTTAGAACCTGGACAAGCGGTTCTGGCCGGAGCCGTAGGGCCCATGCTCAGGGCCAGCGGCATCCCTTACGATGCCCGGCTGCTGGGCTACGGAGCCTATCCGCATCTGGATGTAAAACCCATCGTCCGCACCGAGGGAGATTCCTTTGCCCGCTGTGAGGTGCGGCTGGCCGAGATCCGGCAGGCCTTTGCCCTGATCCGGCAGGCCATCGGCCAGATTCCCGAGGGACCTATAAGCGTTCCCGTGAAAGGCTTCCCCAAGGGAGAATATTTCATGCGGAT
>CALWBS010000082.1 GCA_944376135.1 uncultured Enterocloster sp. | reverse complement strand
GCCCATATCGGCGGACTTTCCTACCGGGAAATCGATACGGTGGGCGCTTCCACCCTGATTACCCGCATGACCAGCGATATCAACCAGGTGCAGAACGGGGTTAATATGACCCTGCGCCTTCTGCTACGCTCTCCCTTTGTGGTATTCGGCGCCATGATTATGGCTTTCACCGTGGACACGTCAGCGGCTATGGTCTTTGTGGTCACGATTCCCCTGCTCTGCCTGGTGGTATTCGGCATCATGCTGGTGAGCATGCCTCTCTATAAAAAGGTGCAGCGCCAGTTGGACAGGGTGCTGCTCACCACCAGGGAAAATCTGATGGGCGTCCGGGTCATCCGGGCTTTCAACCGCCAGGAGAGCGAGCGGCGGGCCTTTGAGGAGGAGAATGGGAGTCTGGTAAAAATGCAGGTCTTTGTGGGCCGGATATCCGCCCTGCTGAATCCGGTGACCTATGTGATTATCAACCTGGCAATTGTGGCTGTGATCTGGGTGGGCGCCCGGCAGGTGGACGCGGGGATTCTCACCCAGGGAAAGGTGATTGCTCTGGTAAATTATATGTCCCAGATTTTGGTAGAGCTCATCAAGATGGCAAATCTGATCATTCTCATTTCCAAGGCCGCTGCCTGCATGAACCGAGTGGACGGGGTATTTGCCATCACTTCTTCAGTGAAGGAGCCGGTGGGAGCGGCAGCGGCCGGGAAAGCGGGGATGCCTGGCTTGTCCGGCTATTCGGAAGCGGCCAGGATATCCCAGGAGCGGGGGGAAGGCGCGACCGTCCCTGCCGTGGAATTTAGGGATGTAGAGGCTGCCTACGCGGGTTCGGGGAATCCGGCTCTCTCATGCATCTCCTTCCGGGCGAAAAGAGGGGAGACCATTGGCATCATCGGCGGTACCGGCTCCGGAAAGACAACCTTGGTAAATCTGATTCCCCGATTCTACGACGCGGCAAAGGGGCAGGTTCTGGTAAATGGCCGGGATGTGAGGGAATATTCCCTGGAGGAGCTTCGAGGGCTTATGGGTGTTGTGCCCCAGCGGGCCGTACTCTTTAAGGGGAGCCTTCGGGACAACATGAAATGGGGCAGACAGGACGCCTCGGATGAGGAGATCTGGGAGGCGCTGGGGACCGCTCAGGCAAGGGAATTTGTGGAGGATAAAAAGCAGGGGCTGGATCTGCCCATTGAACAGGAAGGACGCAACCTATCAGGCGGCCAGCGCCAGCGCCTGACCATTGCCCGGGCTCTGGTGCGCCAGCCGGAGATTCTCATCATGGATGACAGCGCCTCGGCATTGGATTTTGCCACGGACGCCAGGCTGCGCCGGGCCATCAAGGAGGATACCCAGGATATGACAGTGTTCCTTGTGTCCCAGCGGGCATCTACGATCAAGAATGCGGACAAAATTCTGGTTCTGGACGACGGGGCCTTGGCCGGGATGGGAACGCATAAAGAGCTCCTTAAAACCTGCCAGGTGTACCGAGAGATTTGTCTGTCGCAGTTTTCCAGAGAGGAGGTAGAGCGGGATGAGCAGTAAAACGAAAGATGAAAAGGCGATGGCCCGGGAAGGGCAGGAGAGAAGCAGAAGGACCATCCGGCGGGTGCTGCGCTCTATTGACAAATATCGGGCATCCGTCCTGCTCTCCCTGTTTTTGGCGGTGGTGACGGTGGCCCTGACCCTGTATGTGCCTATTCTCACAGGCCAGGCTGTGGACCGGATTGTGGCTCCGGGCCAAGTGGATTACAGGGGGCTTGTGAAGATCCTGGCAAAAATTTTGGCCGCCATGGCTGTGACGGCGGTGAGCCAGTGGCTGATGAACCATATTAACAATACCATCACTTATCGGGTGGTGAAGGATATCCGCACACAGGCATTCGACCGCCTGGAGCGGCTGCCCCTAAGCTATATTGACTCTCACCCCTCAGGGGATATTATCAGCCGGATTGTGGCAGATGTGGATCAGTTCTCTGAAGGGCTGCTTATGGGATTTACCCAGTTTTTTACAGGTGTTATGACCATCGGCGGAACGCTCTTGTTTATGTTTTCCATCAATCCCCTCATCACCTTGGTGGTCGTTGTGCTCACCCCTCTGTCACTGGTGGTGGCAGGCTTTATCGCCAAAAAGACCTTTGATATGTTCCGCCTTCAGTCAGAAACACGCGGGGATCTCACTACCCTGACAAATGAAATGCTGGGAAATATGAAGGTGGTGCAGGCCTTCGGATATCAGAAGGAGGCGGAGAAACGCTTCGACGCCATCAACCGCCGCCTTACGGGCTACAGCCTGAGGGCCACATTTTTCTCCTCCATCACCAATCCGGCCACCCGTTTTGTGAACAGCATGGTATACGCTGCGGTGGGAATCGCCGGAGCCTGGGGGGCGATCCGGGGCTTTTTGACCGTAGGACAGCTCACCAGCTTTTTAAGCTACGCAAACCAGTATACCAAGCCCTTTAACGAGATCTCCGGCGTGGTGATGGAGCTGCAGAATGCGCTGGCCTGCGCGGGGCGGGTGTTCGAGCTGATTGATGAGGAGATCATTCCGGAGGAAAAGCCGGGGACAGAGGAGCTGAGCGATGTGAAAGGAGCGGTTGCTCTGGAGCATGTGTCCTTCTCTTACACCCCGGACCGACGGCTGATCGAGGATTTCAGCCTGGAGGTCAAACCGGGCCAGCGGGTGGCAATCGTGGGGCCCACGGGCTGCGGGAAAACCACGGTTATCAATCTGCTCATGCGATTTTACGATGTGGATGCGGGCTGCATCCGTGTGGAGGGAAAAGATATCCGTCAGGTGACCCGAAGGAGCCTGCGGGCCAGCTACGGCATGGTGCTCCAGGAAACCTGGCTGAAATCCGGGACAATCCGGGATAATATCGCCTATGGACAGCCGGATGCCTCCATGGATGCGATCATACAGGCGGCGAAGGAGGCTCATGCCCACAGCTTTATCATGCGCATGAAGGACGGATACGACACTTGGATTGGCGAGGACGGGGGAAGCTTGTCCCAGGGGCAGAAGCAGCTTCTCTGCATTGCCCGCGTCATGCTCTGTCTGCCGCCCATGCTGATTCTGGATGAGGCCACTTCTTCCATTGATACCCGCACGGAGATTCGGGTGCAGAAGGCCTTTGCGCGGATGATGGAGGGCCGGACCAGCTTTATTGTGGCCCACCGGCTGTCCACCATCAAAGAGGCAGATGTGATTCTGGTGATGCGCGACGGCCATATTGTGGAGAAGGGCCGTCACGAGGAACTGCTTGCGGAGAATGGATTTTATGCCCAGATTTACAACAGCCAGTTTGCGGTGAGCTAGAGTGTGCCGGCATACGCGTGTACTGGCGTGCGGGAACATGTTTGAAAATAACAGGGCGGAAGCGGCCGATGAGCAGCGGCCGCCCGCTTTTTGTTCAAATATATAAAGCGTATCAATAAAATGAACGCAAAAAAGGAAAAGAATGGAATTTTAATAAGATTTTCCGCTTTTTTGCAAAATTTTTGCTGACAACTTTCTCAATATCATGTATAATAATTTCCGTTTACTATTATATTGCTTTATGTAAAAGGAGGAATTTTTTACTATGGAATCTGACCCACAAGCGGCCAATATTCTATCACAGCTAGCAGTTTTATTGATTCTGACCATTGTCAACGCATTTTTCGCGGGTTCTGAGATGGCAGTGGTGTCTGTTAACAAGAACAAAATCCATCGTCTGGCGGAGCAGGGGAATAAAAACGCGGCCCTGATCGAGCGCCTGATGGAGGATTCTACCGTTTTCCTGTCGACAATTCAGGTGGCGATCACGCTGGCCGGCTTCTTTTCCAGTGCGTCCGCAGCTACGGGTATTGCCCAGGTTTTGGGGGGCGCTATGGCGGCGCGCGGCATTCCTTACAGCCAGAGCATTGCAGGCGTAGTGGTGACGGTCATTTTGGCGTATTTTAATTTGGTGTTCGGTGAGCTGGTGCCCAAGAGGATTGCCCTGCAGAAGGCGGAGGGATTCAGCCTTCTCTGTGTGCGCCCCATTTATATGATTTCCCGGGTGATGAGTCCGTTTATTAAGCTGCTGTCTCTGTCTACCAGCGGTGTTTTAAAGCTTATCGGAATGCACAGCGAAACCTTGGAGAGCGATGTGTCCGAGGAGGAGATCAAGTCCATGCTGGAGACGGGAAGCGAGAAGGGCGTGTTTAACGATATAGAAAAGGAGATGATCACATCGATCTTTTCCTTTGATGACAAGAGGGCGAGGGAGGTTATGGTACCCCGCCAGGACATGGTGACCATTGATATCAGCGGACCCGTAGAGTCCTATATTGACGAGATTCTCCAGTCTATGCACTCCAAGATTCCGGTGTATGAGGACGAGATTGACAATATTATCGGTATCCTTTCCACGAAAAATCTGATGATTCAGATCCGAAAGAAGCCCTTGGCGGAGTTGGATATCCGCTCCATGCTGTCCGAGCCCTATTTTGTGCCGGAAAACAGAAGAACGGACGCTCTGTTTAAAGAGATGCAGAAAAATAAAAATAAGATCGCCATTTTGATTGACGAGTACGGCGGCGTGTCCGGCATGGTGACGCTGGAGGATCTGATTGAGGAGATTGTGGGCGATATCCATGAGGAGTATGAGGATGTGGAGCCGGATATCCAGGAGATTGAGCCTCACAAAATATACCGTGTATCGGGAAGCGTCTCCCTTTTCGATCTGAATGAGGAGATGCATCTGCACATTGACAGCACCTGCGACACACTCTCCGGATATCTGATGGAACTCTTGGGATACATACCCGATCAGGAGAAGCTTCCCCTTCTGGTGGAGACTCCGGAAGCGGATTATGAGGTGGAATCCATGGACGACCGGGTAATCGACAAGGTGAAGCTCACGCTGAAGGAGAAGAAGGAGGCGGAAAGCCAGGAAGAGGAGGAATAAGCGGCTTTAGCAGCCGCCTGAACTATTAGCATTTTTTTAATGGTGACAAAAGCAGGGATTTTTTGTATAATAGGAAGGAAAATGCATTTTACACACTTAAAACCAAGGAGGATGTATCATGAGTTTTTTGTTGGATGGAGTGATGGCTGTCACCTGGCAGCAAATCGTGATGTACGTAGTAGGCATCGTACTCATCTGGCTGGCTGTCAAGAAGGAGTATGAGCCTTCTCTGCTGCTGCCCATGGGCTTCGGCGCGATTTTGGTGAATCTTCCCTATTCGGGCGTAATTGACCAGCTGGTCCAGGGAAAAGTAGAGGCGGCCGGTATTATCCAGTGGCTCTTTGAATCGGGAATTGAGGCGGCAGAGGCCATGCCGATTCTGTTGTTTATCGGTATCGGAGCGATGATCGATTTCGGTCCCCTGTTAAGCCAGCCCGTGCTCTTTTTGTTCGGCGCTGCCGCACAGTTCGGTATCTTTGCTGCTATCGTTATTGCATGCCTGATGGGCTTTGACTTAAAGGATGCGGCTTCTATCGGCATCATCGGCGCTGCGGACGGACCCACCTCCATTCTGGTATCTCAGGTACTTAATTCCAATTATATGGGCCCCATTGCGGTGGCGGCATATTCCTATATGGCACTGGTGCCGATTATTCAGCCCTTCTCCATCAAGTTGGTAACTACCCACAAGGAGCGCTGCATTCACATGGAGTACAATCCCAAGAGTGTAAATAAGGCGCTGCGCATTTCCTTCCCCATTGCGGTGACTATTATCGTAGGTTTTATTTCTCCCCAGTCCGTAGCCCTGGTGGGCTTCCTTATGTTCGGAAACCTTCTGCGGGAATGCGGCGTGCTGAATACATTGAGTCAGTCCGCTCAGAACGAGCTGGCAAACATCATCACCCTGCTTTTGGGAATCACCATCTCCTTCAGCATGCGTGCGGATCAGTTTGTAAATCCGGCGACGATTATGATTATGGCCTTGGGCCTTGTAGCCTTTGTGTTTGATACCATTGGCGGCGTAATCTTCGCAAAGATTGTGAATGTATTCCTCAAGATGGCTGGCAAGAAGCCGGTAAATCCCATGATCGGCGGCTGCGGAATCTCCGCATTCCCCATGTCCTCCCGTGTTGTGCAGAAGCTGGCAGCTGCGGAGGAGCCCGGCAACATCATTCTGATGCAGGCAGCGGGCACCAACGTGTCCGGACAGGTTGCTTCGGTTATCGCCGGCGGTCTGGTAATCAGCATTGTAACCCAGTATCTGTAAGACAGAGGAGGTATGAAATATGAGTAATTTGGCGATTGCGTTTGAGATTATGGGAAAAGGCATGGCCGGTATTTTTGTGGCCATCATTATCATCATGCTCGCAGTTATGGCTCTCGGAAAGATAACAAGCGGGAAGAAGGACGAGCCGTAGCGACTTTTCAGCGAAATGGAATGGGCGCCGGAGCGGACTGTGATTTCCGTTCCGGCGCTTTTATGCTGAGAAAATTTTATGATTCCTATGGCATTCTATGCCGATTGCCTGTATAATGATAAATGTTTGTCGATCTGGGGAAGAGCGGAAGCTCTCTTGAAAATATACCTCAAAAATACACACGGAAGGAAATGAATCAATCATGAACGCATACTTGTACATACTGTTTTGGCTTATCAGCTTTGGGGCTTCTATCGCGGGGGCTATCTGCGGAATCGGAGGCGGTGTTATCATCAAGCCGGTTCTGGATGCTTTCGGGGTTTTGAGCGTCTCCACCATCAGCTTTCTGTCCAGCTGTACGGTTTTGTGCATGACCTGCTATTCCGTGTTCAAGGGAAAAATGAGCGGGGAGTCTCTGATTGATATGCGCACCGGCACGCCTCTGGCTATCGGCGCGGCCATCGGCGGCGTGGCCGGAAAATCTATGTTTCAGGCCCTGTCCTCCCTGTTCGCGGACAAGGACATGGTGGGAGCGGTGCAGGCGGCCTGCCTTTTGGTGATTACCCTGGGGACCCTGATTTACACGGTCAAGAAGGATCAGGTGAAAACGCTCCGGGTGGAGAATGCTGCGGTCTGTGTGGCAATCGGCCTGGTGCTGGGCATCTTTTCCTCGTTTTTGGGAATCGGCGGCGGGCCCATCAACCTGGTGGTGCTCTTTTACTTCTTTTCCATGGACACAAAGACAGCGGCCCAAAATTCTCTCTATATCATCCTGTTTTCCCAGATTACCAGCCTTTTAAATACGCTGATCACAGGAACGGTTCCCGAGTTTTCCATCTGGCTTCTCGTGCTGATGGCAGTCGGCGGGATCCTGGGCGGCATGTGCGGCCGGGTGATCAACAAGCGGATTGAGTCCCGGGTGGTGGACAAGCTGTTTATCCTTTTGATGGCGGTGATTATTGGGATTAACATCTATAATATTTATCAGTTTATGTAGTATTGAGAGGGGGACACCGTATGCAGGGGGGAACTGCGCTGCAGATTCGGAGGGCGAATCCGGAAGAATATGAGAGAGTCAGAGATTTTTACTATCTGCTGATTGACGCGATGGAAGGGGCACCGTTCAGCCCGGGGTGGGAGAGGGACGTCTACCCCTCTCAGGACTTTCTGCGCAGTTCTTTGGAAAAAGGGGAGCTGTACGTGGGGGAGCTGGACGGACAGATCGCAGCTTCCATGGTGGTGAATCACGCGTACAATGAGGGATACCGGGAAGTCAGATGGGCATTCAATGCGGCGGATTCCGAGCTCTTCGTGGTACATGCCCTGGGGGTTCACTCCCAATTCTCCGGAAGAGGAATCGCGGGCCGGATGGCGCGGCATGTCATCGACATGGCGGCCCCAAATTACGTGTAATTTCACAGACGGATGGTATGTTAAAGAAATAAACGCCAAAAGGAGCTGACGCACACAGGCGCCAGCTCCCACAATTTACACGGTTCTTTTGACAGGAAAACGCATCAGACGTTAAACCTAAACAGCACCACATCCCCGTCCTGCATCACGTATTCCTTGCCCTCGGAGCGGACAAGGCCTTTTTCCTTGGCGGCGTTCATGCTGCCGCAGGCTATAAGGTCATCGTAGCTCACCACCTCGGCGCGGATAAAGCCCCGCTCAAAGTCGCTGTGGATTTTGCCGGCAGCCTGGGGCGCCTTTGTCCCGATTTTGATTGTCCAGGCTCTGGACTCCTGGGGGCCGGCGGTGAGATAGCTCATCAGGCCCAGAATCCGGTAGCTGGCGGCGATGAGTTTTTCCAGGCCGGATTCCTTTAGGCCCAGGTCGTCTAAAAACATCTTCTTCTCGTCCTCGTCCAGCTCAGCGATTTCCTGCTCGATCTCCGCGCAGATGACGAACACTTCGCAGTTATTTTCCGCGGCAAATTCCCGCACCTTCTGTACGTAGGGGTTGGAGGCGCCGTCGTCGGCCAGGTCATCCTCGGACACATTGGCGGCAAAGATGACCGGTTTCCAGGTCAGAAGGTTTAAGGAGTCGATAAAAGCCTTTTCGTCTTCGTCCGCGGGCTCGTATCCGGCAGCCAGGTTTCCGTCCTCCAGGCGGGCCTTCAGCGCCTTTAGGAGTTCCACCTCCTTGGCAAGCTCCTTGTTGTTGAAGGCGCCCTTGGACTGCTTGGCAATCCGGCGCTCCAGAATCTCAATGTCGGAGAAAATGAGCTCCAGATTGATGGTCTCAATGTCCCGCAGGGGATCAATGCTTCCGTCCACATGAATCACATTGGGGTCGTCAAAGCAGCGAACCACATGGACGATGGCGTCCACCTCCCGGATGTTGGCCAGAAACTGATTGCCCAGGCCCTCGCCCTTGGAGGCGCCCTTGACAAGTCCGGCGATGTCCACGAACTCGATCACCGCATGGGTGGTCTTGGCGGAATTGTACATGGCGGTGAGCTTGTCCAGACGGGGATCCGGCACGGGAACCACGCCCACATTGGGGTCAATGGTGCAGAA
>CALWBS010000081.1 GCA_944376135.1 uncultured Enterocloster sp. | reverse complement strand
AAAGAAATACCTGTTTTTCCTGAATTTGGTATACTGTTTGTGTCAGATAAATGTCCCGGCGGCAGATGGTTCCCGCCGCGGATATTATCAGAAAAAGAAGATGATTGCAGGGAGGAACAGCAGTATGAAACAGAGCAGAAAGAGAATGCTGACAGCAGCGGCAGTTACAGCGGCAGTGGCCGCCTCCATACTCGGCACGGCGGGATGCGGCGCGGCGGGAGGCAGCACCACAGGGGCAGTTTCGGTGCCGGACACCATCCGAGTGGAGAATGTGGAGGGCGCGGGCAATACCATTGCGGTGACCGGCCGGGAGGAGGTCAAGGTGGTACCGGATATGGCCCAGATTGAGTACGCGGTGTATACCCAGGCAGATACGGCGGATGCGTGTCAGACGGAAAACGCGGAGAATCTGAACAGGACTATTGAGACGCTAAAGGGCCTGGGAGTGGAGGAAACCTCTATCCAGACATCGGCTTACGGGCTGAATCCGATCTACAACTGGAATTCCGGAAACCAGGAGATTACGGGATATGAGATGACCACCCGGATTACCGTTTCCGATATTCCCATTGATCAGGCGGGAACCATTCTTTCCCAGTCGGTGATTGCGGGGGTGAACCAGATTGACACGGTGAGCTACTTCTCCAGCAATTACGACGCCAGCTACCAGGAGGCGTTAAAGGGGGCCATCGCGGTTGCCCAGGCAAAAGCCCAGGCCATTGCGGAAGCCAGCGGCAAGTCCGTGGTGGGAATCGCCAATGTGGAGGAGTACGGCTATAACCCGGAGGTCCGGTATTCCAATTACAGCGGGGCAGGGGCCCGGGCTGTGGAGGAGACTGCCGCCGCCATGGACATGGGAGTTATGCCCGGCCAGGTGAGCGTGGAAGCGCAGGTGAATGTGGAGTTTACGATTGAGTAATATTTTATATGGCAGGTGGTCGATGGGATTACCTGCCGTATTTAATGCAAATGTATCAAGGATTGAGGATATCGATATAAGTGTATTTTTGCATAGCAGTTGAAAAAATGGCTTCCTGGGAGATAATGATGCGCTGTTAAAAGCCATACCCAATGGCGAGACGGCAGTTCCTACATTTTGGAAAAAGAAAACAGTCCTGTGAGGAAACGGATTTTGAAAAGTCCAAAATTTCACGGGACTGTCTTTTTTAGCTGCCGCTATCTACCTATCTGTCCCGATCAACCTTCTCCTTCTCCCTGGGCAGGGTCACATTCAGGAAGATGGCCACCAGGGTGGCAATCACCACCGGGGACTTGCCGAATATGGTGGTGACCCATTCCGGGAAGGAGGACAGGGAGGCCGAGGCCTGGGACACGCCCATGCCCAGCGCTGCCGCCAGGCCTACGATGGAGGTGTTTCGGTAGTTCATGTCCTCGGTCATCACCAATTTCATGCCGGTCATGGCAATGGAGGCGAAGACGGACACGGTGGCTCCGCCCAGCACCGCGTAGGGAATGGTGGTGAGGAGGGCGGAAAATTTGGGGAATAGGCCGGCCACCAGGATGATGAGGGCGGCAAGCCCCAGCGTCACCCGGTTCACCACCTTGGTGGTGGCCACAATGCCCACGTTCTGGCTGTAGGTTGCGGTGGGGAGACATCCCAGGCAGGCGCCGATGATGTTGGCCGTCCCGTATCCCAAGATGGCTCCCTGGAGCTCCTGGGTGGTAGGCTCTCGGTTTAATCCGCCTGCAGTGGTGGCGGAAAAATCTCCGATGGCCTGGACAGAGTTGATGATAAAGAGAAGCCCTAAGGCCACGCAGGCGGACGCCTCAAAGGAGATACCGAAGTGAAGCACCTCGGGTACCTGAAAAATACCCGCCTCGCCCACGCTTGCCAGGCTTACCATTCCAAAGGGAATGGAGAAAATATAGCCTGCAATCATTCCGATGAGAATGGAGGCCAGCTTTAAAAATCCCTTGGCAAAATGATTCAGCACCGTAACCACCGCCAGGGTGAAGATGGCGACAGCCCAGTTCTGCCAGGAGCCGTAACCGGGCTGCCCGGAACCGCCGGCCATGTAGTTGATTGCGGTGGGGTATAGGGAGAGGCCGATGGTAAAGACCACGGTTCCCGCAATCAGGGGCGGGAAAAATTTGCGGATTTTTTTAATGGTAAGTCCCACGATGAGGGCGCAGATACCGCCCACAATCTGAGCGCCCAAAATGGCGGAGACGCCGGAGGCTTCCGCGATGGCCTGCATGCTGGGCACGTAGGCGAAGCTCACCCCCAAAATTACGGGCAGGCCCGCTCCCAGATGAAAACCGTTCCGGTTTCCGATGGGAAAAAGCTGCAAAAGGGTGGACAGGGCGGAGACCACCAGGGAGGCCTGGATTAAAATAACTCGGTCGGCAGTCTCAAGGCCCGCCACGCCGGAGATGATGATAGCGGGGGTGACGCATCCGACAATCATGGCCACCACATGCTGAAGCGCCATGGGAAGGGCATGAGTCATTTTCGGAATCCCGTCCATTTGGAAAAGGGACGCCTGCTGGCTGTTTGTATTCATAGGCAACGCCTCCTAAAAAATTTACAGACAGCAGTTCAGAACGCCGTCCTGAACTGCTGCGGGTTATAGATGAATATGCGTGCCGGTTTTTCCCTGGATTCCGTCTTTTGCCTTTTCAAGCAGCGTGATCAGCGATGTGCGCCCTGGTTTTGATTCAGCAAATTTAACAGCGGCCTGTACCTTGGGAAGCATGGAGCCGGGGGCGAAATGGCCCTCCTTTATGTATTTTCTAGCTTCATCCGTATCCAGGTCATCCAGCCATTTTTCTTCCGGCTTTCCGAAGTGAATTGCGGCTTTTTCCACTGCGGTGAGTATGATGAGAAAGTCCGCGTCCAGCTCTTCCGCTAAGAGTTCGCTGGCAAAGTCCTTGTCAATGACAGCGCTGGCCCCCTTCAGGTGGTTGCCCTTGCGGACCACAGGAATGCCCCCGCCGCCGCAGGCGATAACTAGCTGTCCGGATTCCACAAGGGAGCGGATGGCCCCGATTTCCACAATCTCCGCAGGCTTGGGGGAGGCAACCACGCGGCGCCAGCCCCTGCCGGCGTCCTCACGCATGATATAGCCGTATTTTTCCTCGGCCAGGCGGGCCTGCTCCTCGGTCATAAAGTGGCCGATGGGCTTGGAGGGGGAGTCAAAGGCCGGATCGTCCGCGTCCACCCGCACCTGGGTAATCATGGTGGCTACGGGAATATCATAGATTTCCCGGTTGTAGAGCTCCTCCCTGAGGGCGTTCTGCAAATCGTAGCCAATGTAGGCCTGGCTCATGGCCACGCAGACAGATAAGGGGGTGTTGGGCTGTTTTTTATCCTCCCGGCTTAAAGCCGCCATAGCGTTGTTGATCATGCCTACCTGGGGGCCGTTGCCGTGGGCCACAATGACTTCACAGCCCTCCTCGATAAGGTCCACGATAGCCTTGGCTGTGATTTTTACCGCCTTCATCTGCTCGGGAAGAGTGCTGCCCAGGGCGTTTCCGCCCAGGGCAATGACAATTCGTTTTTTTGTTTTATCTCTCATGGCAGCTCATCCTTTGAAGATTCTGGGGGTGCCTCTTTCTTCCAGTTTCTTTAAAATGTCGGCCGGATCCGCGAATTTTGCCAGCATAATCATAGCCGCGATCACATAGGGCTTGTAGCTGGCCTCCTTGTACAGGGTATCCCGGTAGCGGTCAAACACGGAGGCTTCCACCTCGCCCTCGGTGCAGCTCACGCCGTTAATATCCGCAGGCAGGCAGTGGAGGTAGAGGGCCTTTCCGTCCTTTGTGGTCTTCATCAGCTCCTCGGTGCAGCACCAGTCCTTGTGCTCGGCGTTCTGGGCCAGAAGTTCTTTCTCCAGGGCTTTGATGCCCTCGGTGTCGCCCTCGCCGTAGAGGTTGGTGCGCTTCTCCATAGCGGCAAAGGGAGCCCAGCTCTTGGGGTAGACAATATCCGCATCTTTAAAGGCATCTGCCATGTCGTGGGAGACGCGGAAGGAACCGCCGGATTTTTCCGCGTTCTTCTTTGCGACTTCTTCTACCTCGGGCATGATCTCATATCCTTCAGGATGAGCCAGCACAACCTCCATCCCTAAGCGGGTCATAAGACCCACCACGCCCTGGGGCACAGACAGGGGCTTTCCGTAGGAGGGAGAGTAGGCCCAGGTCATGGCCAGCTTCTTGCCCTTCAGATTCTCCAGACCGCCGAACTCATGGATGATGTGCAGCATATCTGCCATGCACTGGGTGGGATGGTCAATGTCGCACTGCAGGTTTACCAGGGTGGGCTTCTGTTCCAGAATGCCGTCCTTATAGCCCTGGGTCACGGAATCCACCACCTCGTGCATATAGGCGTTTCCCTTGCCGATGTACATGTCATCGCGGATGCCGATAACGTCCGCCATGAAGGAAATCATGTTGGCGGTCTCCCGGACGGTCTCGCCGTGGGCTACCTGGGACTTTCCCTCGTCCAGATCCTGTACCTCCAGGCCTAAAAGGTTGCAGGCTGAGGCAAAAGAGAAGCGGGTGCGGGTGGAATTGTCGCGGAAGAGGGAGATTCCAAGACCGCTCTCAAACACCTTGGTGGAAATGTTGTTCTCCCGCATATAGCGCAGGGCGTCCGCCAGAGTCCATACTGCTTCCAGCTCGTCGTCGGTCTTCTCCCAGGTGAGGAAGAAATCGCCCTCGTACATCTCTTTAAAGTTTAATGCCTTCAGCTTATCAATATAATCTTGTAATGTTTTCATAAATTATTATTCTCCTCTTTTTATATGCATGGTTCGGAACCGTTACTATTTGCAGTAAACCGCAGGCAGGGCGGCGTACACGGCTGCGCAGGTCACCAGATCCTGCTTCCATGTTTTCTCGTTGGGGGCGTGGGCCTGGGCCTCTGCTCCGGGGCCGAAGCCGATGCAGGGGATGCCGTTTCGTCCCATGATGGATACCCCGTTGGTGGAGAATGTCCACTTGTCGGTCAGAGGACGGGCTTTCCGCATTTTTAGGGTTTCCGGGGCACCGATGCGCTCGCTGCCGTAAAGCCCTTTGTAGGCCTCCTCCAGGGCCTTGGTCACCGGATGGTCCTCGGGAATCACCCAGGTGGGGAAGTAGCACTCGATGGGGTAGGTCAGCCCTGTGTAGGAGGGCCGGGCGTATTCATACATGGATACGGTCACATCGCTGCCGTATTTTTTGACTGCGGGCAGGGCTCGGATCTCGTCTAAGCAGCTCTCCCAGGTTTCCCCGGCGGTCATGCGGCGGTCTAAGGACACGGAGCAGGAGTCCGCCACCGCGCAGCGGCTGGGGGAGGTAAAGAAAATCTCGGACACTGTGACGGTGCCCCGGCCAAGGAAGTTGGCTTCCTGCCACTGGGGATTGTATTTTTCATCCAGCATCTTCACAAGTCCCTTGATCTCCTTGTCGTCCGCGGTGTCGTTCTCATTGAGGGCGCGCACGTCCTGGAGAATATCCGCCATCTTGTAGATGGCATTGTCTCCCCGCTCCGGAGCGGAGCCGTGGCAGGAGATGCCCTTTACGTCCACCCGGATCTCCATGCGGCCTCTTTGGCCCCGGTAGATGCCGCCGTCCGTAGGCTCTGTGGATACCACGAAGGCGGGCCGAACCTTGTCTTCATTGATAATGTACTGCCAGCAGAGACCATCGCAGTCCTCCTCCTGGACCGTTCCTGTGACGAGGACGGCGTATTTGTCGGAGAGGAGCCCCAAATCCTTCATAATCCGGGCGCCGTAGACAGCGGATACAATGCCGCCGCACTGGTCAGACACGCCGCGGCCGCCGATTTCTGTTTCATTCTCATAGCCCTCATAGGGGTCAAAGGTCCAGTTGTCCCGGTTGCCGATTCCCACAGTATCGATGTGGGCGTCAAAGCCGATGAGGGTCTTTCCGGATCCCATGTAGCCCAGCACGTTGCCCATGGGATCAATCTCTACCTTGTCAAATTCCAGCCTGCGCATTTCCTCGGCAATGCGTTCAATGTGCGCTCTTTCATCGCAGCTCTCCCCGGGGTTCTTTACAATTTCCCGGAGAAATTTGGTCATGTCCTTTTCATAGCCCTGGGCGGCTTCTTTGATTTTCCCAAAATCCAGACTCATTTTTCCAATCCTTTCCACACAATGTTTTTATAGCGCTCCGGGTCCGTGTCCCCTTCGGTGGAGAAGACCAGTACCCGGGAGGTTTCATCCAGTCCGATGGCTTTTTTCAGTTCCTCATATTCTTCCATGGTCATGAGGGCGGCCAGGGCACCGAAGGGCGCGGCTCCGGATTCGCCGGAGGTAATGGGGGCATCTCCCTTGATGGGGGCGGCCAGCATGCGCATGCCCTGGGCGGCAGCCCAGTCGGGAAGGGAGATAAACACCTTTACATGATTTTTCAGAATATCCCAGGAGATGGTGTTCGGTTCCCCGCAGGCCAGGCCGGCCATGATAGTCTCCATATCCCCTCCTACGGTGCGGATCTCCCCGTCTTTGGCGGCGGCTCCCTGGTACAGGCAGTCCGCGGCCTGGGCCTCCACCACCACGAATACGGGAGGATGATCCGCATATAGGTTAGAAAAGTATCCCACCACAGCCCCGGCTAAGGAACCGACGCCGGCCTGGACAAATACGTGGGTTGGACGGCCGCTGCCGCTCTCCTCTAACTGCTCCCCGGCCTCCATGGCCATGGTGCCGTAGCCTTCCATAATCCAGGAGGGGATCTCCTCATAGCCGTCCCAGGCGGTGTCCTGGACGATGACGCCCCGGGGCGTCGCAGCAGCTTCTTTTGCGGCCAGGCGGACGCAGTCGTCATAATTCAGCTCCTGGATATCCACCTGGGCCCCCTCCTTGGCAATATTTGCCAGGCGGGTCTGAGTAGTGCCCTTGGGCATGTGGATGACTGCCTTCTGGCCTAAGCGGCTGGCGGCCCAGGCGACGCCCCGGCCATGGTTGCCGTCCGTGGCAGTGAAGAAGGTGGTCTGTCCGAATTCCTTTCGGAGTTCTTCGGAGGTCAGGACGGAGTAGGGAAGTTCCGACACATCCTTTCCCGTCTCTTTCGCGATGTAGCGGGCCATGGCGTAGGAACCGCCCAAAACCTTGAAGGCATTTAAGCCGAAGCGGTAGGATTCGTCTTTTACATAGAGCTCTTTGAGGCCGAGATACTCCGCCATCTTATCCAGGCGCGTCAGAGGTGTCCTCGCGTACTGGGGAAAGCTCTCATGGAAGGCCCTGGCCTTCTTGGCCTCCGCGAGGCTCATGAGGGACAGATTTCTGTCTTCTGTTTTGGGCATGTGGTTGACGGCCCATTTGATAGCTGGAACCATTTGTTTATCCTCCTTGTGATGATGATTTGCGGCTGTTGACATCGATGTAGCTGTACAGAGTGAATTTGGAAATGCCGAAGTATTTGGATACCTTGTCTCCGGACTTTGTTATGAGAAAGGCGCCGGCGTCATTTAAAAACTGGATAGCGGTTACCTTTTCTTCCTTATTCATCAGGGCTACGGGCTTCCCGATGAGGGCTACGGACTGCTCGATCAGGCTGTCCAAAAGGTCGTTGACATTGTGGACAATCGGCTCCGGCTGCTTCTTTGCGTCCTCCTGGGGCTCGGTGTCGATGAGAGCCTTGATGGAACGGTCCACCGTGAGAAGGCCGGTGATGTCGTAATTGATGGAGAGCAGATAATCAATGGCCGTACCCTCCGGGTTTCGGATGTACATGGTGCTGGATTTTAATATTTTCCCATCGGATGTGCGGGTCAGGTATCCCAGATGGTCGGTGAGGGACGCCGGATCCCTGTGCATGGTTTCCAGCACGACTTTGGACGGGCCGTCGCCGGCCCGGCGGTTGGACACGTGGCCGTTTTTTATGTAGGCTACGGAGTGCTCCAGGTCCTGATGGGTCAGATCGTGGATAAGAATTTCGCAGTCAGGTCCAAACTGCCTTGCGAGGCCGTCGGCAAGCTGCTTGAGAAGCTCTAAGGTGTATGACAATGCAATGCCTCCTTTTTGGTGCCTGAGAATTTGAATAGTTAAAAATTTACAAAATATATTTTTTGACAAAAGATTTATTGTCTATGATTCCATGATAACATAAAAAAATTGGATTGCAAGTGGTTTTTACAAAAAAAAATTGCATAACTAAAAAAAATTGTATTTATGCTTGCAAATGAAGATGCAAGATGATAGTATAGGGGTAAGAGAGGAGGGGTTTGCATGCTGATAATTGGAAATGGACGCCTGGTGAGCAGGGACGGAGAGCAGCCTTTTTTTGAGTACGGAGCGGTGGCGATTGACGGAGAACGCATCTGCAGAGTCGGAACGCTGGAGGAGGTCCGCAGGGAATTCCCGGAAGGGGAATTCCTGGACGCAAAAGGGGGGCTGATCATGCCCGCTTTCATCAATGCCCATGAACACATCTACAGCGCCATGGCAAGAGGGCTGTCCATCAAGGGCTACGATCCCAAGGGCTTTTTGGATATCCTGGACGGTATGTGGTGGACCATCGACCGGCATCTGACCAATGAGCAGACGCGCCAGAGCGCCCGGGTGATATTTTTGGATTCCATCAAGAACGGGGTTACCACGGTCTTTGACCATCATGCCAGCTTCGGCGAGATTCATGACAGCCTGTTTGCCATTGAGGACGCGGCAGAGGAGTTCGGCGTCAGGGCTTGTCTGTGCTACGAGATTTCCGACCGGGACGGGCAGGACAAAGCCCGGGAGGCGGTGCTGGAGAACGCAGCCTGGATCCGCCATGCCTTAAAGGATGAGAGCGGTATGATTGCAGGCATGATGGGCATGCATGCCCAGTTTACGATCTCAGACGCGACCATGGCGCTGGCGGCAGAGCACAAGCCGGAGGACGTGGGATATCACATCCATGTGGCTGAGGGGATTGAGGACCTGCACCACTGCCTGAAGCATTATGGAAAGCGCATTGTGGACCGCTTGATGGACTGGAACATTTTGGGAGAGAAGACGCTTTTGGCCCACTGCATTTACATCAATCCCCACGAGATGGACTTAATTAAGGATACGAATACCATGGTGGTTCACAATCCAGAGTCCAATATGGGAAATGCCTGCGGCTGCCCGCCCACCATGGAACTGGTGCACCGGGGGATTCTCACGGGCCTCGGAACGGACGGCTATACCCAGGACATGCTGGAGTCCTACAAGGCGGCGAATGTGCTCCACAAGCACCATCTCTGCGATGCGAATGCGGCCTGGAGCGAGGTGCCGCGGATGTTCTTTGAGGGGAACCGGGAGATTGCGGGACGGTATTTTAACCGGCCGTTGGGCATCTTAAAGGAAGGAGCTGCCGGGGACGTGATCGTAGCGGACTATATACCCAGGACGCCTATGGACGCCTCCAATGTGAACAGCCACATTGTGTTTGGCCTCACGGGACGGAGCGTGGTGACGACGGTGTGCAATGGAAAGGTGCTGATGAAGGACCGGGAGGTCGTCGGCGTAGATGAGGAGAAGGTGCTGTACGAGGCCCGGCAGGAGGCGGTTAAGCTGGCGCGGTCGATTAACGAGGGATAAGGCGCTGCTTTTGTGACGCGTGCCGCGGCGGAAGTGCCGCAAAAACAGGAGGAGGAATGTATGAGCGATCGAATGACCCCTATGTCCTTTGGAAAATTGATGGAGTGGATGCTAAAGGAGCATGAGAAGGGGAGCATTTTCGGGATCCGCAAATTTTTCAGAGCGGACCCGGAAAAAACGTATGAAATTTTCGGGCGGAAGCTGGAGACGCCCTTTGGACCCGCGGCTGGGCCTCACACCCAGCTGGCCCAGAATATAGCGGCGGCTTATCTGGCGGGGAGCCGGTTTTTTGAGTTAAAGACCGTGCAGAAAATCGACGGGGAAGATCTGCCGGTGGCAAAGCCCTGTATTCGGGCGGAGGATGAGTGCTACAACTGTGAGTGGTCCACGGAGCTCTATGTGCCCCAGGCCTTTGGCGAGTACGTGAAAGCCTGGTTTGCCTGCCATTTCCTGGCAAAGGAGTATGGGCTGGGGGCTGCGGACGGATTCCAGTTTAATATGTCTGTGGGATACGACTTAGAGGGCATTAAACTGGAGAAAATCGACCGCTTTATCGAGGAGATGAAGGACGCCTCCCAGACGCCCATTTTCAGGGAGTGCCGCCAGTGGCTGACGGACCATGCGGCTGATTTTAAAAATTTCACCAGGGAGGATGCGGCTGCTGTGCCGGGGCGCATCACGAACAGTGCGACCCTCTCTACCCTGCACGGATGCCCGCCTCAGGAGATTGAGCGCATTGCCCGCTATCTTCTGGAGGAGAAAGGCGTCCATACCTTTATCAAGTGCAATCCCAACCTTTTGGGATATGACTACGCCAGGGAGCTTATGGACCGCATGGGGTACGACTATGTGGCGTTTGGGGATTTCCATTTTAAAGATGATCTGCAGTATGAGGACGCGGTTCCCATGCTGAAGCGCCTGATGGAGCTGGCCGGAGAGAAAGGGCTGGAGTTTGGCGTAAAGATTACCAATACATTCCCCGTGGACGTGAAGAACGGGGAGCTTCCCAGTGAAGAGATGTATATGTCCGGGAAATCCCTGTATCCCCTGTCCATGTCCGTGGCAATGAAGCTTGCAAAGGATTTTGGCGGGAAGCTGCGCATCTCCTACTCAGGCGGAGCCGATGCATTCAATATAGAGAAGATTGTGGATGCGGGCATCTGGCCGGTGACCGTGGCGACCACCCTGTTAAAACCCGGCGGCTATGAGCGGCTGGTGCAGATGGGAGAAATATTCCGGGCAAAGGAGGCGGCTGTATTTGCGGGTGTGGACGGACAGAAGGCAGAGGCGCTTGTGAAGGCAGCAAAGACGGACCCCCATCATGTGAAGGCGGTGAAGCCTCTTCCCTCACGCAAGATTAAAAAGCCAGTACCGCTGACGGACTGCTTTATAGCCCCCTGTAAAGAGGGCTGCCCGATCCATCAGGACATCACGGCGTACCTGCAGCTGGAAAAGGAAGGGCGGCATGCAGAGGCGCTTGAAGTGATTCTGGAGAAGAATCCCCTTCCCTTTATTACGGGGACTCTCTGTGCCCACAACTGCATGAGCAAGTGTACGCGGAATTTTTATGAAAGGCCGGTAGATATCCGCAGAGCGAAGCTGGAGGCTGCGGAGGGCGGATTCGCGGCGGTGCTGCCCCGGATAAAAGAGGCGCGAAGGACAGCCGTCGAAAAGACGGCGGCAGAGTCTGCCGGGGAGAAGAAAGCCGCCGTTGTAGGCGGAGGGCCCGCAGGCCTGGCGGCCGCTTATTTTCTGGCGCGGGCCGGTGTCGCTGTAACGATATTTGAAAAGGAGAAGGAGCTTGGCGGTGTAGTGCGGCGGGTGATTCCGCAGTTTCGCATTGCCTCGGAGGCCATTGACAAGGATGCAGAAATCGTGTCCTCCGTGGGTGTTAAGATAGAGACGGGCAGGGAGATTACCGATGTGGCTGCTCTCAGGGAAGAATACGGCTCTGTGGTTCTGGCTGTGGGCGCCTATGAGAAGGGACATCTGGAATTGGAGACCGGGGAGGCGGTAAATGCGCTGGATTTCCTGGCGGAGTTTAAGGCCACGGACGGTCATGTGAACCTGGGAGAGCAGGTGGTGGTGATCGGCGGAGGCAATACGGCCATGGACACGGCGCGAGCGGCTAAACGCAACGCCGGCGTGAAAAAGGTTTCTCTCGTGTACCGCCGTACCAGGCGCTACATGCCTGCGGACGAGGAGGAGCTCATCATGGCGCTGGAGGACGGCGTGGAGTTTGCCGAGCTTCTGGCACCGGTGCGGTTTGGAAATGGAGGGCTGCTCTGCCGGAAAATGGTTCTGGGCGAGATGGACGAGAGCGGCCGCAGAAGCGTGCGGGAGACCAAAGAGACCCTGGAAATTCCTGCGGATACGGTGATTGCCGCTGTGGGCGAGAAGGTTCCCGGCGCATTTTACCGGGAGCAGGGCATCACGGTAGACCAAAAGGGACGTCCGCTTGTAAATGAGGAGACTCTGGAGACCACAGTGGAGGGCGTGTATATTGCGGGCGACGGACTTTATGGTCCCGCCACGGTGGTGGAGGGAATCCGGGACGGCATGAAGGCGGCCGAGGCCATCGCAGGGCGGGCTCTGGCAGAGGACGCCAAGGTTTTGGCGGACGTGGCGGCGATTTACGCGCGCAAAGGCAGGCTGGAAGAGGAAGAGCCTGCGAAATCCGACAGCGTAAGGTGCCTAAACTGCGGCAGTATCTGCGAGAACTGCGCGGAGGTCTGTCCCAACCGTGCCAATGTGAGCATCCGGGTGCCGGGCATAGAGATGCATCAGATTCTTCATGTGGATAGCCTTTGCAACGAATGCGGCAACTGCAGGAGCTTCTGTCCCTGGGACAGTGCCCCGTATCTTCATAAGTTCACCCTGTTTGCCGGGGAGAAGGAGATGGAGGAGAGCGAAAATCAGGGATTTGCGGTTCTTGACAGGGAAACAGGAGCCTGCCGGGTGCGCCTGGGCGGACGGATTCTCGCCTATAAAAAGGGAGAGCGGCCTCGGGAGATTCCCCAGGCAGTGGCGGCGCTCATGGATGCCGTGATGGAGGATTACGCGTATATGCTGTAGTGCCGGGCGGCAGAAAGGTTTTGAGAGCTGGCCGGGGCGATCGATGGAGAGGTGAGAAAAATTGAAGTACTGGATTAAGGGAGGAACCGTTGTCAGCGGAAGCGGCAGCTTCCCGGCGGATATTTTGGTTGCGGACGGAAAAATAAAAGCACTGAAATCGCCGGGGCAGACGGGAGAATGGAAAACAGAAGCGGGAGAGGACTGCCGGACGGTAGATGCCTCGGGATGCCTGGTATTTCCTGGATTTATTGATGCCCACACGCATTTCGACCTGCATGTGGCGGGCACAGTGACAGCGGACGATTTTGCAACGGGAACCCGCGCGGCCATCAAGGGGGGAACCACCACAATTGTGGATTTTGCCACCCAGTATCCGGGGGAAAGCCTGGCCGAGGGACTTGCCAACTGGAGAGAGAAAGCCGAGGGAAAATGCTCCTGCGATTACGGATTTCACATGTCTATCACCGAGTGGACGCCGCAGGTTTCCCGGGAAGTTCAGGATATGATGGATGCGGGGGTCACCTCTTTTAAGCTCTATATGACTTATGATACCCAAGTGGATGACAAGACTATTTTCCAGATTCTGCGGCGGCTGAAGGAAGTGGGGGGAATCACCGGTGTGCACTGCGAGAACAGCGGGCTGATTGCGGCTCTTCAGGAGGAGGCAAAGGCAGCGGGCCGCATGGGCGTGGGCAGCCATCCGGTTACCCGTCCCGCAGCCGCCGAGGCCGAGGCGGTCGGGAGGCTTCTGCGCCTGGCGCAGATTGCGGATACGCCGGTAATTGTGGTGCATCTCACCTGCCGGGAGGGGATGGATGTGATTCGCAGGGCCAGAGAGCGGGGCCAGAAGGTATATGCGGAAACATGCCCTCAATATCTGCTGATGGATGACAGTCTGTATGCCCTTCCCGGCATGGAGGGGGCGAAGTATGTGTGCGCCCCGCCCCTGCGCAGACCGGAGGACGAGGCGTATCTGTGGCAGGCTCTGGCGGAAGGGGAGATACAGACCATTTCCACGGACCACTGCAGCTTCACTACCGCACAAAAGGATTTGGGACGGGAAGACTTTACCAAAATCCCCGGGGGCATGCCCGGGGTGGAGACAAGGGGGATTCTCCTTTACACGTACGGGGTGGAGACAGGGCGTATCCGCCCGGAGGATATGTGCCGCCTGCTGGCTGAGAATCCGGCTAAACTCTACGGAATGTTTCCGCAAAAAGGCATTTTGGCGCCGGGCAGCGATGGGGATATTGTGGTGATGCGGACCGGGGTGTCGGATGTGATTACCGCTTCCGGACAGCTGCAGAATGTGGATTATGCGCCGTTTGAAGGGTGGAAGACGACAGCCCGGGTGGAGCATGTATTTCTGCGGGGTATACTGGTGGTACAGGAGGGCCGGGTTGTTCGGGAAAAACAGGGCCGTTATATAGCCAGAGGCCGGTATAGCTTGTAGTGCAGCGCAAAATCCGAATTTAATTGGAGGGGTGAAATGGGAGAAAATTTTTGTTTTACAGTGAATGGAGTGATGCGGACTACCCAGGAGGATAAGCCGCTTCTGCGCTATCTTAGGGATGACCTGCATCTGCATTCTGTGAAGGACGGATGCAGCGAGGGCGCCTGCGGTACCTGCACTGTGGTGGTGGACGGCAAGGCGGTAAAATCCTGTGTCCTGACCACCCGGCGGGCCGCGGGCAAGAATGTTGTTACCATGGAAGGGCTCAGCAGCCGGGAACAGGAGGCATTTGTCTATGCATTCGGGGCCTGCGGCGCCGTACAGTGCGGTTTCTGCACGCCGGGAATGGTGATGGCAGGAAAAGCGCTGATTGACAAAAATCCGAATCCAACGGAGGATGAGATAAAAAGCGCCATAAGGGGCAATATCTGCCGGTGTACGGGATATAAAAAGAT
>CALWBS010000080.1 GCA_944376135.1 uncultured Enterocloster sp. | reverse complement strand
CGTGCTGAACCTTCTGACTAACGGTTCCGGTGAGCCCACCGCATCTTCCTCCGCCAAGTCCCCGGCTCCCAAAGCCAGCAAAATCACGGTGGTGGACGAGGCGGACACCAACAGCCGGGTATCCGGGGAAATTCTATCGGAACTGACCAAAGAGCTGGTCAGGGAGACCGCCCAGGAGGCTTCTGAAAAAGCCGCCGGAGACAGGGCGAGCGCTCCCCCTGCGCCCGGCGGCCAGGAGGCGGCTATTCCTGCCCCAGCCGAAGGTGAAACAAAAGGGCCCGGGAACCAGAAAAAGGCGTCTGACAGCCCCGAACCCGAGGGAACTACGGCGGATGAGGCGGGAGATCCCGGGGCGCCTGCTCCGGCAGCGCGAAATTTTATTTTTGTGAACGTGATGGAGGAATTGATAAAGAAGCAGAACCTGGACGCATTCATAGAGGAATACCAGGTCTGCCCCTGCAGCCGGTGCCGGGCGGATGTGTGCGCCCTGGCCCTCACCTGGCTGCCCCCGAAATATGTTGTGGCGGAACAGGACTCTCTCCCCATCCTTTTGAGCTATTACGGAAACCGGTACCGCATCCCCATCCTCACCCAGCTTGTGAAGGCCTGCATCCAGGTGCGCCAGCAGCCCCGCCATGATCGGTAACCCTGCCTTGCAAAAGAAGCCGTCCATTTCAGGACGGTTTTTTCATTTGTGCACTATTCCCGGTTTTTACCCCCCCCCCACTTATTCGTCTATTTTGCCGAAACTTCTGCTTTCCCATTAACCTTTCCAAGATACCTGACGATAGATAAACGTATGCCTTCCGGGAGCGCTGCAATGCATGCCTTTCGGGCGGGCAGAATCCGCACTGCAAAGCATACCCTCAAGGCTGCAAATTCTTACAAAAAGGAGTATTATGATGAAAAAGAAAAACTGGAAATCACGGGTTCTGACACTTATTATGGCTGCTGCCATGGTCCTGTGCCTGGCGGCCTGCGGCAAGTCCGGCGCGGATGCCGCCGACCTTACAGGGACCACTTGGGCCCTAAACAGCGGCTCCCAGGGCGACATGACCCTGGATAAGGAAACCCTGGAAAGCATGTTCGGCGGAGAAATGACCTACAGCTTTGAGGCGGACGGCAAACTGGTTCTGGCCTTAGCCGGAACCCAGGCAGAGGGAACCTGGTCCCAGGATGGAAATACCATCACTCTTGATGTCCAGGGGGACACAGGAACCATGACACTGGACGGGGACACACTGTCCATGGAGGAGAACGGCGTTCAGATTGACTTTATCAAAAAATAACTTCCGCAGGAGGACTTCGCTATCATGTCTTATTACTTATCCGTATGGAAAAACTATGCAAAATTCAGCGGACGCGCCAGAAGAAAAGAATATTGGATGTTCGTCCTTTTTAATGTCTTGGCTGCCTTTCTCTTTATGATTGTATCCGGAATTCTCAAAATGCCGTTCCTGTACATCATCTATGCGCTGGCAGTCATTTGCCCCAGCCTGGCGGTCTGCGTGCGCAGGCTGCATGACATCGGAAAATCCGGCGCATGGTTTTTCATCAGCTTCGTGCCGATCATCGGATGTATCTGGATTCTGATTCTTTTATGCAAAGACAGTCAGCCCGGCGATAATTCGTATGGCCCCAATCCCAAAGAAATGTAAAAAGAAGCATTCAGAAAATAAATAGCCCGAAAAAGGCGCCCCGCAATATGACATCTGCGGGACGCCTTTTCAAATTCATTTAAAGAATTCCTCCGTTAATGCACAGCGCAATCCTTCCGTACTCCGTATCAAACAGATCAGAAAACTTCGGCATACGGTAATTGATACTCTCCTGGAACCGCTCCGCAGAGAGCGTTATTGTATCCAGCGTATTCACCGGCCGTTCCAGCATTCCGCTGCAGACAGTAAAAATCAGTCTCTGCTCCACGGCAAGAACCATTTCCACTTCCTGCTCCGTTTCCGCAGAGCGGTACTGCACTTCATAATATACCGCCTCGTCCAGCCCGCCGCCCACATAATTCCGCGAGAATACGCGGGCGCTCATCCCATTAAATACAGCAGCCAGCTGGTCAATCAGCTGACTGAAAATCCGCCCCATGCCCCGCTCAATGGATTCCTGGGAATAATCCGAAAAGCCATGTCGTGCTGCTTATCGATAAATGCAACGCCTACCGTGCGCCCTTTATCACCCCCCCCCCTATTCCTGCGGCTCCTAATAATACTTTCTGACTGCTATTCAACAAACGCACTGTTGTATTGGTCAATGCAGTCCGACAAAACTACTTCAATATGAATAATACCGCCCAGATATTCGGATCCCGGATCCGGAATCGGCGACCCGCTTTCCACCTGTTGGATCATCCAATCCACTGCCTGAACCAGACTGTCCAGCAGTCCGTACATGGGACTTCCGCTCAGGGACTCCGTCACAAGCTGATTCGTATCCTGAACCGCCGCATTGTAGGCGTCCACTGTCGCTGTCAATTCCTCATACAGGGGACGGACAGCGGTTAGATCCAGCTCTGTAATATTGTCATCATAAACGCCCTGACGATAGCACTCATTTAGCAAAGCCTGCGCCGTAGTAATCGCATGGCTGGCATTGTAGATAATAAGCCGGCCCTCCTCCAGCATCCTCGCTTCCTCCTCCGCAATGCGCTCCGCGCCTTCCGCGGACACCGCGTCAATATACTGGTATGCCAAATCCTCAAATGCGGCCGCGTTGTCCCGAATTTCCGTGTGGAATTCCCGGGCCTTAGCATACTGGTTGTCCGCGAAATCATTGCTGGAATAGATATCTGAAAACGTATCCATCAGCACCCGCATGGGCTCCGCAATATCCAGGGTAAGCTGATCCAAGGCGCCGTAGTCCGGCTCCAATTCCGCAACGGCCAGCGCATCATCAATGATGTCGCTGTTCAGCGGCGAAATGTCGTATTTATAGGAATATCCGCTGTCCTGCAGAAGACTGAATTCCTCGTCGTCAGCCACCACCAGATAATAACTGTCCAGATTGTGTAGAATTTCCACAATGTAATTATTCATTTCCACATAAATATTATATTTAATCAGATCCATGGTTTCCGGATCAACGGTCTCTTCCGCCGCAGCGGTCTCCTGGGAGGCATCTTCCTCTTCCATGGGAGCAGAGGCTGTCTCCTGCGGAGGACTGCTTGCCGGAGGGGTATTTTCCTCTCCGTTTCCGGAACAGCCGGCCAAAGTCAAAGGCGCCGCCAAAAGAAGTGCTGGAAAAAGCAGGCCAAAGAAATGTTTTGTTGATTTTTTCATAAATCACCGTCTCCTTTTTCAATAATTCTCTTTATTAAATATCGGCCCCTTTTGCCGATATTTAATATATACAGCAAATTTTGCAATAAAAAGGGGGAATACATATGAAAATTTCAGAGGCCAGACAATTGTATGCCGCACAATTAAACACTCTCAGGACAAAAAAGCAGGAATTGACAAAGATGCTGAAAGAGATGCCCGCATCCGGACCAAATGTGGACCGGGCAGAGATTTCCCATGAGCTCAAGCTTGTATCCGAAAACTATGAGCAGATAAGGGCCGGCATGGAGCAGATTCAGAACCGGGAGACGCTTATCCAAAATATGGAGGCATCTAAACAGCAGAGTGAGGCTATGACCGAGGCGGCCAGCGATATGTTAAAATGCCTGGAAATCGCCCGGCGGATTGCGGACGGCGACCGGGTTCCTCCTGCCGATGAGAAAAAATTGATGGAATTCAACTTTGAGATGTATCTGGCTGCAAAAAATATGGCGATGCTCCGCCAGAAATCCGATCCCAAAGAGTATGATTCCCTGTGGGAGGACGAGAACACCGCCAAAGAGGAGGAGCCCTCTCCGAGCGAAATCGCTGAAAATACGGAGATTTCCATTGCTCCTCCAACTATTACGAATTAATTTGCAATCTTAAATTTGGCAATCATGCCTTTCATCATCTCTGCCTGGCCGGACAGCTCCTCGCTGGCCGCCGCGCTCTCCTCAGCCGTAGCGGAATTGGTCTGCACCACGCTGGAAATCTGATCCAGTCCCTGGGTAATCTGGGAAACCGATTCCGCCTGGCTGTGGCTGTTCTGAACTACAGATTCCATCATATCATTGGCCTCATTGACATTAGACAGAACCTTTTCCAAAGAGCTGGCTGTCTCGTCCGCAATCGTCTTTCCCCGCTCCACGGACTGAAGCGTTCTTTCAATCAGAGAGGCCGTATCCTTGGAAGCATCCGCTGACTTGGCAGCCAGATTGCGCACCTCATCCGCCACAACGGCAAAACCCTTCCCGGCCGCGCCCGCTCTGGCAGCCTCTATCGCCGCATTCAGAGCCAGGATATTGGTTTGGAATGCGATGTCTTCAATGGTCTTTATAATCTTGCTCACTTCCCTGGAGGATTCATTGATATCGGACATAGCATGGAGCATATTCTGCATCCGCTGGTTGCTCTCCGCAGCCTCATCCGCAATCTGATGGGCCTTGTTGCCCACAGCGGACAGATCTTCCGTATTTTTGTTAATTCCCTCAGAAATTTCATTAGCGGATGCGGCCAGCTCCTGCACTGAGGAAGCCTGCTCCGTGGAACCCTGGGAGAGGGACTGAGCCCCTGCGGACACCTGCTCGGCGCCTGCGGTAATCTGCTCCGCTGAGTCATGAATCTGGGCCAGCACCCGGTTCATCTCCTCCAGGATATTTTCAATCGAACTGCGCACCTCCTGGAATTCTCCCACATAAATTTCCGGTTTCTCAATGCGTACCTGAAAATTCCCGGATGCCATCTCCCGCAGAAGATAACGCTCATTCTCTATAATGCTGTGGAGCGTATCCGCAATCGCCCGGGTTTTCTGGGCCAAAATTCCTGTCTCATCCTTAGCGCGCACATCCGGTACAGGCGAACTTAAATCGCCCTGGGCAAGCAGATCAATGCGGGCTGTGCACAGCCGGATTGGCTCCCCAATTGTGCGGGCCAACCGAAGCGCCAGACAGATAGCCACCGCCAAAGCCGCTATAACCACCGCAATTACGATCATAATGCTGATCATAGTTTCCCGTGTAAAATCCGACATGGGCGCGGTAATTCCCAGGCTCCAGCCATCCCCCTTTTCCACCGGGGCATAAGCGATTACAGATGAAACCCCGCTGTCCTTGTACGCCTGGGAACCGCTCTGACCGCTGACCATCTGTCCATGAATGGAGGCCAGCTCTTTGAGGGAGGCGTTCTGGGCAGCCTGCTGAGAAATGTTTTCATTCCCCACCCGCTGGGTATCCTCGGCCGCAATGGTATTGCCGTCCTTATCCAGCATGTATGCCCGGCTGTTATTGCTCACGCTGATGGATGCCATAATATTATTGAGGAAATTTTCATCCGGAGCAAAGTACACGACCCCGATTATACTGCCGCCGTCCTGGCTGTAAAGAGGGGCCGAAATCAAGAAAGACATCTCCCCGGTCACGCGGCTGATGGTGGGAGTAGAAATATAGGCTTCCCCTGCCAGGGATTTTTGGAAATAATCCCGGTCTGCATAATTGTTGCCGTCAAACAGGCTGTCGCCGTTTCGGTCCAGGATATTTCCGCGCTGCATACCATATTTTTCCACCCATTCATTCAGGATATCCTGCTTCTCCCGAACCGGTACGGCCGGATCCGCAATCTGCTGATTCAGACCAAATGACACCGCCACATTCTCATACGCTTCAATCTCATAGGATACCCTCTGGGACGCGGTGAGGGCCAGCTGCTTTACATCATTCAGGAGACGGGTTTTAGTCGTATTATAAGTCAGGAGAGCACTGATGATACCCATAAAAATTAAAAACACACCAACTACGCCTGCCATAGTGACAGCGATTCTGCCGCCGATGCTTTCCCCAATGTTTTTGCGAATGAATTTTGTAATTCCTTCCATATCTTTTTCCTCCTGTTTGTAAAGGTGAGCTCTGCCGCAGGCAGCATTCACACTTTGTTTATATATCGGCGGAAAAAGAAAAAACATAATCTATTCATCCACGGAAATTACCGCATATCCCGCTTTTTCCACGGCTTCTTTTAGTCTCTCCGTATCGATTTCCCTGTCGTAGGCCACCACGGCCTCCCTCTTATTGAGGCTCACCCTGGCCGAGGCCCCGTCAATTTTATTAATCGCTAGGGTCACCTTGTTCACGCACCGGTCGCAGTGCATGCCGGAGATATGGAGAACTTTTCTGCCAATCACCGGATTTTCCAGTTCCTTTTCCTCCACCGGAGGCACAGAACCCGAACCCCCGCCGCAGCAGGCGCCCTCGCCCCTGAAATGTTTGATGGTTCCTTTTACAGCAAAGACCACCAAAATCACGATAACCAAAAGTATAACTGCATTCGCTCCTGTCGTAAAAAACACCCCCTGATTTTCAAAAACATGCCGGCGCGGCGTCAGCTTATGTGGACAACCTTATATCCGATTTTTTCCACCGCGTTTTTCAAAACATCATCCCGGATTTCCCGGTCACAGGAAACGACCGCTCGGCCCTTAGAGAGATTTACGTCGGCACTCACGCCGTCGATTCCGTCCAGGGCTGCCGTCACGCTCGCTGCGCAGTGGGCGCAGCTCATCCCCTCAATTTCCAAGGTGTGCTTTTCGACCACCGGCCCGTCCAGCTTCTTTTTGGACATTTTTCCGCTGCTGGGGCAGCTGCCGCCGGCCGGACAGCCAATACATTTTACACCATTTTTCTTTGCCTTTATAATATAGGATACGGCGGCTCCTACCAGAACCGCCAATACCACGATTACAATAAAATCCGCCATATGTGATTGTCCTCCAATTCCGCTCGTCGCGCAAGCCTATCACAGGCGCAAAGCGGTGAACAGAGGATAAATCCCTCTGTCCACCGAAGGTTTGGCGCTTTACGCCTGCAGACGGTATTCCGCATCAAATTTCGCATCGGATCTGCGAATTACCGATGCCACAATTACCACAAACACAGCCACCGCAATCAATCCCGGAACAAAAGCCGTTCCAACGGTTCCGGTCGTAATCAGCGTACCAATCTGGTACACCAGGAACGCCACCGTATAACCGGTTGCCAGCTGCAGGCAGATGCCGCCGAACAGCCATTTTTTGCTCTGCATCTCGGAGTTCATCGCGCCGAGGGCCGCAAAGCAGGGCGGTGTATAGAGATTGAACATCAGATAGGCGAGAGCCGCCACCCTCGTAAGCCCCATGATAGTAGCTACTTCGTTTCCGCCGCCCACCAGAGCCAGCTCATCCGTATCAATAAGGTTTGTCATTCCGTAGACAACGGCCAGGGTACCAACCACGTTCTCTTTGGCGATAAAGCCCGTGATGGCCGCCGCCGCCAGCTGCCACACGCCGAATCCCAGCGGGATAAACAGGATGGAGAAGGGATGGGCGATTCCCGCAAGGATGGATGTTCCCTCCATGCCCTCTTCCACCAGCTGCAGCTGCCAGTTAAAGCTCTGCATAATCTGCACCACCGTGTTGCAGACCAGAATAATTGTTCCGGCCTTGACGATATACGCTTTGCCGCGGCTTAACATGGAGAGCGTCGCTCTCTTGAGACTCGGCACCTTGTACTCGGGAAGCTCAATGATGAAGAAGGATTTGCGATACTTCTGCCCGGTAATCCGCTTCACCAGCAGGGCGCCCAGGAACACAAGCACAATACCCATCAGATACATCATAGGGCCAACCCAAGAGGCATCTGCGAAGAACGCGCCGGCAAACAAGGCGATTACCGGAAGCTTTGCGCCGCAGGGCATAAAGGGCGTCAGCATAGCGGTGGCCCGGCGTTCTCTCTCATTGCGGATGGTACGGCACGCCATAACGCCGGGGATTGCGCATCCGGTTCCGATTACCATGGG
>CALWBS010000079.1 GCA_944376135.1 uncultured Enterocloster sp. | reverse complement strand
TGTTTGCCGGCGAACAGGTGAGCTATCAGGTGGGGCTCAAGCTGTTCGGCCTGATCAAGCTCAAGGATATCCAGGTGGATGTGGTGGACACCCGATATGCCGTTCCCTGTGGGGATCCCATCGGCATTTATCTGAAATCCGACGGCATCATGGTTATAGGAACGGGCCGCATCACCGGGGAGGACGGCATGGAGAGGGAGCCAGCCTATGGGAAGCTCAAATCAGGGGATTACATCGAGGCGTTCAATGGGGAGCCGCTGAACACAAAGGAGGAGCTCATCGACGCGGTCAATGCCTCCCAGGGCGAGGAGGCTGTGGTCACGGTCCGCCGGGAGGGGGAAGAAATTGACGTGAGCCTTCAGGCGGTGAAGAGCGCTGAGGGGGATTACAAGCTGGGCGCCTGGGTCAGGGACGACACCCAGGGAATCGGGACAGTCACCTATGTGGATATGAACGGCCGGTTCGGAGCCCTGGGCCACGGCATCAGTGACAGCGACACCGGGGAACTGGTGGAGACCGGGGAGGGCTCCCTCTATACCACTCAGATTATGGGAATTGAAAAGGGAAGTGTGGGAAGCCCGGGACTTTTGTCCGGCGTCATCTATTATGGTCCCCAGTCCCGGATGGGAGAAATTGAAAAAAATACCAACGAGGGCATTTTCGGCACAGCAAATGAAAAATTTTTGGAGAAGGTCCAGGGGGAGCCTGTGGAGGTGGTCCGGAGGCAGGATGTAAAGCAGGGAACAGCCTGTATCCGCAGCAGCATTTCCGGGGAGACGAAGGACTATGCCATAGAGATCCAGAAAGTGGATTTGAATGCCGGACATAAGAATAAAAGCATGGTGATCAAGGTGACAGACCCTGCTCTTCTGGAGCTTACAGGGGGAATTGTACAGGGAATGAGCGGCAGCCCTATTCTTCAGGATGGAAAGCTGGTGGGCGCCGTAACCCATGTGTTTGTGCAGGACGCGGCCAGAGGATATGGGATATTGGCGGAGGATATGATTCAGAACTGACTCTTGTCTGCTGTGGGCAGGGGGCTGGGGAAGAACAAAAAAGGCGCAGCCTCGCAAAAAGCTGCGCCTCATCTTCCCGCGTCCGGCCGGTCCTATGCCGCCTGCCCTGCGATCTGCTTCAGATACGTTTCCATATCCATGTAGCCGTCTGTTGAGGGGATATTTATCACAACGCTGTCACCCACCCCGTTGATATGCAGTTCCATGTAGATCTGCATGGAGATATTTTCCGTGCCGTCGCCCACGGTCATGTTCATCAGTACCTTTTCCTCGGTGATATTGCCGCCCGCATCCACGGTGAACTCGCCGTTGTACTGGCTGATTCCCATGGAAACGCCGAGGTCGGACAGAGAGAGGCCGCTCATGCTGAGGATTTCATCCGCAGCCTGCATCAGCGCATCCCCATCGGCAGAGAAGTAGATGGTAATGTTGTCCCCATTCCGGGCCATGGAGGCATTCTGCACATAGGACAGATCATTGGAGGACAGAAGATTCGTGCTGCCGGCGCTTTTTAAAGCATCCGCCAAATCCATCTGCATCTTGATTTTTTGGCCGCTGATGTCGTAGTAGTACCATCCGTCCGTATAGAACGCGGTTGTGCGGGCGGAACCCAGCGCCCCCATGTCCATGTTCATATCCATGGTATACTGCAGATTGCTTTCGCCGTCATACTGCATTTTCATATTTCCGGTCATGTTTATGCCCAGGGATTGGGTGCCGTCCCCAAGCTGCATTGTCATGAGAAAATCCGCGTCCACCCGGTCCGTATCATTGCTGTCCGATACGGCCCGGAGAATTTCCATGGGATCACTGCTGTTTTTTACGGCTTCCCAGGATTTCTTTGTCTGAACCTGGCCGTTCTCCACCCAGGCGCCATTTGCATCGAGCTCGCTGCCGTTGATGATGGTGTCCGATACCATATAACCCCGGGAGTCAAAATAATAGCACTCGGAAATTCCGTCCCCGTTCCCGTCAAGCCATCGCCAGGTGCTGGTAGGATAGCTGCCGTCGTCATCCTGCCACCAGTAGCCCACATGGTCCTGCCGCCACTCGCCGGCGAAAGCGGTCATGCTCATGGCCGCGCAGAGAACGGCAGTGACGGCCGCTGCTTTAAAGAAATGTTTCATCGCGTAACCCTCCTTCAGTGGATATCGTTGTAATGGCCCTAAACCACTGTCTGTATTTTATCACGTTTGCATGCGGGTGTCCAGACAGGGATGGACGGCCGCCGGGAATATTGAAATTTAGCGGGTTTGCCGGTATAATGGAGTGACGAGCATAAAGAACGGAACATCGCGGAAGAAAAAGAATGATAGTGAGGAAAAACATGACAGAGATAGCATTTAAGAAAGTAGAGCTGGAGCACAAGAAGCTGATTTCCGATTATTTCCGCCGCTATGAGAGCCGCAGCTGCGAGAGGACATTTGTGAATGTGTACCTGTGGTCCAGGCACTACCCTGTGACCTTCGGGGTGGTGGAGTCCGCTTTGGTGTTTAAGAGCGAGAGCGAAGAGGATCTGGCTTTCGCCTATCCGGCGGGGGAGCCCGAGCAGGTGAGACGCGCCCTAGAAGTGCTCAAGGCGTACTGCGGGGAGAGAAACCGGCCCTTTGTACTCTACAGCGTGACCAAGGAAAACTTTGAACAGCTGGAGCAGTGGTATCCAGGAAGATTTCAGATCAAATACGACGAGGACCGGGCGGATTATGTGTACGAGTCTGAGAAGCTGGCTTCCCTCTCCGGAAAGAAGCTTCACTCCAAAAAGAACCATGTGAACCGGTTTAAGGCCGTCTATGAGGGGCGCTGGAGCTATGAGCCCATGAGCAGGGAAAATCTGGAGGACTGTTTTCAGACAGCCCTTGCCTGGAGGCGGGAGAACGGCTGCGAGGAGGACGAGGAGAAGAGCGCGGAGATCTGTGTCACCATGAATGCCCTGCGGCTGTTCGAGGAGCTGGAGCTTGTGGGCGGTGTCCTGCGGGTGGACGGGGAAGTGGTGGCCTTCACCATCGGGGAGCCCTTAAGCAGCGACACCTTTGTGGTTCACATTGAGAAGGCACTGTCCAAGATTCCGGAGGGCTATGCCATGATCAACCAGCAGTTTGTGTCCCATGCGTGCATGGATTACCGCTACATCAACCGGGAGGAGGATACGGGAGCCGAGGGCCTGCGAAGGGCCAAACAGTCCTATCGACCGGTATTTATGGTGGAGAAGGGGAGAGTGACGGAAATTTGATCAATCATTTTTCAGAGATCCCGGACGCGTTCTGGGGTCTTTTTCGGTCGGGAAACCGGCAGATTTACATAGAGGCGCTCCTGCAGATCAATGAGGAGTACCAGTACAGCAATTATTATTTGAGCCGGGAGGTCTGCATCCAGACACTCAGCGATTATTTTGCCCGCAGAAAGGTTGAGCTTGCCCAGGATGAAGGGGAGGATGACTTTGACCTTTTAGAGCCCCTGTCCATACGGATTTTAAACTGGCTTCTGCGCGCCGGATGGCTGCGGAAGGTGGACGATTACATGGAAATGACCGTGAATATCGTCATCCCGGATTATGCGGCGGTGTTTGTAGACGCTTTTGCGCGGCTGGCCGGGGAGGATGAGGATGAGACTCAGGTGTACATCCAGAATATCTATGGCCTGGTGTTTGCCTTTTTAAACGACCCGCGGGCCAATCTCTCCCTGTTAAAGACCGCTGTGGTCAATACCCGGCGGTTAAATAAGTCACTTCAGGACATGCTCCACAACATGGACCGGTTTTTCGGGGAGCTGTTGGATGCGCAGCGGTACGGGGACGTTTTGGAGGAGCATCTGCGGGGGTATGTGGAGGAGATTGTCCAGAAAAAATACCACATTTTAAAGACCTCGGATAATTTTTATCTCTATAAGACCGATATCAAGCGCTGGATAGGCCAGATGCGCCGGGATGAAGCCTGGATGCAGGAGGTCTGCCTGAAAAATAAGCGCCTTCGGGGGCTTGCGGTGCGCGCGGAGGACATCGAAGAGCAGCTGGACCTCATAGAGAGAGGGTTTGATGATATTGAGCGTCGCATCGCCAATATGGATAAGGAGCATATCCGCTATATCCGGGCCACCGTGACCCGGTTAAACTATCTCTTAAACCGGGAGGACAGCATGAAAGGGCTGGTAATCCGGATTCTCAGCCATCTATCCGAGGAGGAGAAGCGGGGGAACCTTGACGGGGCGGTGGAAGAGGTGGCCGGACGGCTGAATCTGTCCCAGTTCACCGTGATCTCGGACCGCTCCCTCTACAAAAAGAGAAGGCCTCGGGAGGACTTTGTCCGCGGCATGGCCCGGGAGGAGGACGGGGAGGAGCTCTCACGGGAGGAAATTCTGCGGATGAATAAAATCAAAAACCGCTACAGCCGCCGGGAGATTGAGAGGTTTATTTTAGAGCGCATGAAGGACGGCCGCCTGGAGGTGGCGGCGGATACCATTAAGGGGGATGAAGACTTTGAAAAGCTCATCCTGGCCTATGACGACGCAATGCGAAAGGACAGCCCCTACCGGGTGACGGTCCGGGAGGACGAGGAGATTGACAACGGGAGCTACCGGTATCCACGGCTGACATTTGAGAGGAGACACAATGATTGAATACTATGAGCAGCTTTCCCAGGAGGAGCAGGAGAAGGTGCGGGATACGATCCAAACCTTGTACCGCCAGACCTTCCTCCTGGAAAAAAAATATGATAAGAAAACAGGCCGCTACCGCCTGAACCCGGAGTATTATGAATGCACCGGACATCTGGAATTTATCCGGGCATATTTTGCGGTTATGGGAATTGATGTGGTAGAAAACAGCTCCGTGGGCGTTATTTATATACGGGGAGAGCAGGTGGTTGGAGAAAAGCTTCCCAAGCTGGCGACCCTCTATATTTTGGTGCTCAAGCTCATCTACGACGAGCAGATGATGACGGTCTCCAATTCGGTGAATGCGGTCACATCCCTGGGGGCTGTCCATGAAAAGCTGGCGGTGTACCGCCTGTTAAAAAAGCAGCCGTCCCCCACGGAGATACGGCGGAGTTTAAGCCTTTTAAAACGCTATCAGATGATTGAGCCCCTGGGCTCCCTGGACGATAGGGAGGGGCCGGTGCAGATGGTAATCTACCCGGCAATCCATGTGGTACTGATGGGGGATGACGCCCGGGAGCTGATCGGGACATACAGCGAAGGAGACACGGAAGATGACGAATCAGATGAATCAAATGAAACCGGCGAATCAGAGCTTTGAGGCGCTCTCGCGCATCTGTTTAAACAACTGGCATTACATCCGGCACAGGATTCTGTCCTTCCATGAGGGAGTCAATTTCTTCACCGGCCACTCCGGAAGCGGGAAGTCCACGGTTATCGATGCCATGCAGATTGTGCTGTACGCCAACACGGACGGCAGAGGATTTTTTAATAAGGCAGCGGCGGACGATTCGGACAGGAGCCTGATTGAGTATCTCAGAGGGATGGTCAATATCGGGGAGGACGAAAATTTCACCTACCTGCGCAGCCAGAATTTCTCCAGTACCATTGTGCTGGAGCTTAAGCGGACAGATACCGGGGAGTGCCAGTGCGTGGGGGTGGTCTTTGATGTGGAGACCGCTACCAACGAGATTTCCCGGATGTTTTTCTGGCACAAGGGCCCGATTCCGGATCATGCCTACCGGCTGGAAAAAGAGGGGAGAACCATGTCCACCGAGGAGGTAAAGGCCTGGCTTTTAGAGCATTTTACAAAGGAGACCTGCTATTTTGGTTCCCACAACGAGAGGTTCCGCAAGCTCCTCTACGAGTGCTATCTGGGGGGACTGGACGCGGAGAAATTTCCCCTCCTGTTTCGGCGGGCGATCCCCTTCCGGATGAATATTAAACTGGAAGAATTTGTAAAAGAATACATCTGCACGGAGCAGGATATCCACATCGAGGAGATGCAGGCCAGCGTCATGGAGTACGGGCGCATGCAGAGAAAAATCGAGGATACCTGCCGGGAAATCGGGTATTTAAAGGATATCCGCACCCAGTACGGAGTGATGGACGGGTGCAGGAAAGAGGAGGAGGAGGCCGCCTATTTCGGAGAAAAACTGGGGCTTCTAAGCCTTCGGGAGGCGGTCTCGGAGAGCGGCTATAAAATCCAGGCCGCGTCAGAAAATCTGGCGGCCTGCGGGGAGCAGAAAAAGGAGCTGGAGGAGGAGACCTCAGGTCTCACCCGGAGAAGCGAAGCGCTTCTCGGCCAGATTGCCGGGACTGGGTATCAGGAGAAAAAGGCCCAGCTGGCGGCTCTAAATTCCCTGATTGAGCGCCTCAGTGCCAGCCAGGGAAGGTGGGAGAAGACCGCCCGGAGCCTTGCGGCCTGGGAGGAGGAGGACTGTGTCTCCAACCAGACCCTGTGGGATATGGAAGCCTTCGGGGAGGGAACAATCAGTGAAGAGGCGCTCACGCGGCTGCGGGCGGACCTGGCGGAGATACGAAAGGACGTGTCCAGACAGCAGCAGGAGACCCATACGGCTCTGCGGGATATCAAAAAGAGCAGGGAGCAGGCTGAGACTGAACTTCGCCAGCTGAAGGCCGGGGGAAAGGCGTATCCCAAAGAGCTGGAGGAAGCAAGGGAATTCATCCAGAGAGATTTATTTTTGGAGACGGGAAAGAGCGTCCAGGTGGACATCCTTGCTGACCTTCTGGAGATACGGGACGAGAGCTGGAGGGACGCCGTGGAAGGCTACATGGGCGGCAATAAGCTGGCCCTTGTAGTGGAGCCCAGATATGCAAAGGACGCCATGAAAGCCTATGAAAAACTGGACGGAAAAAAATTCTGGCGGGTGGCGGTTTTGGACACCGAGCGGATTGCAAAAGACAGCCATCCGGCGATGCCGGGAGCGCTCGCAGAGGAGGTAAAATCCAGCCGGGATTACGTCCGGGCCTACCTGCAGTTTCTGCTGGGAAAGGTGGTCAAGTGTGAAAACCTGGATGAACTGCGCTGCCAGCGCATCGGCATCACCCGGGACTGCATGCTCTATCACAGCTATCGCATCCAGCGCATCAACCCGGCCTACTATACCACCTCCGCCTATATCGGAAAGAGCAGCGTGCGCCGCAGGATACGGCTTTTAGAAAAGACTCTGACCGAGCTTGCGGAGAGGGAAACCCCTCTGCAAGAAGCCTTAAAAGAGGGCGAGCGCATTCTCTCCCTGGAGTATCTGGGGCAGGAACCCTCTGTCTATATGGAGTGGAAGCAGGATAAAGCGGCCCTGGAGGAGAAGCTGCGACAGAAGGAGGCGCTGGGCGTCCAGATCGAGGCCCTGCGCAAAAAAAATGTGGAGCAGTGGGAGGAGGAGCGCCAGGCTCTCCAAGGACTTTTGGAGCGCCGCAGGGAGGTCTTAAAGGAGACGGAGCGCAGAGAGTACAGCTTGGGCAGGGAGAGGGAGGAAGAGCAGAAACGCCTTTTAAATCTCAATGAGGAGCTGGCCGGAAAGGAGCAGGAATTTGCGAAAAATGAGGATTTGGAAAAATCCTTCGCCGCATTCCTTGCGGCAAATCCCTCCCGCCGCTATGACCAGCTCATGGCGGACTGCCTGGCCCGGCGGGAGAAGGCGGCGGATCGGCAGAAAAAGGAATATGACAGGCTTTTGGAACTTCGGATGGACTACCTTAGAGAGTACCAGAACCGGGGATTTTCCCCCACAGCCGCGGACAACAAGGACTACGAGGAGCTCTATGCCCTGTTAAATGACGACCGGCTGGAAGATTTCCGCGCCAGGGCAGCGGC
>CALWBS010000078.1 GCA_944376135.1 uncultured Enterocloster sp. | reverse complement strand
GGCCTCCCTGCATCCGCTTATCCGCCAGGAATACCAGGGATGCCTCCGTAAGCCGATACTCCTCCCCTCCGGTCAGTCCGTGGTGCATCCGGATAATGCGGGAGATTTCCGGGTAACCCTCCCGGCGCAGGGCCTTAGCCCCTGCCTGCGCGTGTTCCGGCCCCAGCCTGGCGATATCATGAAGAAGTCCTGCCTCAAAGGCCAGCTCCGGATCCAGGTCCATACCTCTCTCCCGAAGAGACGCTGCCCAGCCTCCGGCCAGGTCCGCCACAGCCTGCTGGTGAACGCGTACCTCCTCCGGAAGCTTCCAGCGCTCCCAGAGTGCGCGGCAGGCATCCCGGCCCGGATAGATGTCCGGGCGGAGCCCCGCATCCTTCATCTTTGCGGAGAGACTCCCGTCAGCTCCCGCCTCTATCCGCGTAATCCCCCCGCAGGGCTGGGGGATATCCATAATCCGCGCCGGATCCCAGTCAAGCAGCAGGCAGAGCAGGCCCCGGATTACCCCGCTGTGGGTCACAATAACCAGGCTTCCCCCGTCCTCCTTTGTCCTCGCTAGGATTTCCCGAATCACTCTGTCAAGCCGGCGGCCGCCGTCCAAAAAGGATTCACCGCCCGGCGGGGCCACGGACCCCAGGGATTTTCCCCTGGCCTCATAGAGCTCCGGAAACTGCGCCCGTATCTCCGCAAAGGTACGCCCTTCCCAGAGGCCTCCCGCCAGCTCTGCAAGCCCGTCCACTGTCTCTATTCTTCCCGGCTCCCGCCGGGCCCCGGCCGCCATGCGCGCTGCGGTCTCCCGGCAGCGGGAAAGAGGACTGGAAAAAATAAAATCCGCAGAATGGCTTTGCAGCCACGGCCCCAGCTTTTCCGCTTCCTGCCTTCCCTCCACGCTCAGAGGAACATCCGTCCGGCAGATACAGCGGCCCCTGCAGACAGCAGGCTCTGTCTGGCCATGACGTATCAGATAAATCGTCCGCACCGGTCATTCCCCTCCTCTCTGCGGCATTTCACAAAAATCCCACGCAAAAGCGCTGTCCTGATTGTAACATACACCGGCACATTTTACAATGCCCGGCATATGTGCCGGCCAGGACATGTCTGCAAAATCGCTCCCCTTTTCCCTGCTTTTATGATACAATAGCTATACCATCCCGCATCAGAAAGGAGCCCGACACAAGATGGAACGCATCGTCATTCTGGGAGCCGGCCAGTTCGGCCTGGCAGCCCTCTCCCTTATCAATCAAGAACATTTGGACGTCCTGGCCTTCGGGGACAACGAAAGCCGCCTGTGGGGCGGACACATCGGGCCAATCCCGGTCATGTCCATAGAAAATGCCCTCTCCCTGGCCCCAGACCTGGCCCTGGTCAGCGTGGCCGACGAGACGCGAAGCGAAAGCCTGGCCGCCCAGGCCCGTTCTCTGGGATTTGGAGGCCGCTTCCTCCGCATGCATGAGCTCCGCAGGTACTTTGACGTGCGAAGCGCTGTGCTCCTGCGCCTGGGAGAATCTTTAAAAAAGCGGGGTATCCCCGGAGCTCTTGGGGAGCTGGGGGTATATAAAGGGGACACAGCCCGCAAGATGAACGCCTTGTTCCCGGACCGGCCCCTCTATCTTTTTGATACCTTTGCGGGCTTTGACCCGAGAGATGTGGAAAAAGAAAACGCCCGGGGATTTTCCCGGGCCAGGACAGGTGATTTTTCCGATACGTCCCCGGAGGCGGTTCTCTCCCGTCTTCCCTTTCCCAATCAGGCGGTCGTCTGCCGGGGCTATTTTCCGGAGACCGCCGAGGGGCTCTCGGATGTGCGCTTTGCCCTGGTGAGCCTGGACGCGGACCTCTTCGCCCCCATCCTGGCGGGACTCGAGTTCTTCTATCCCCGGCTGAACCCCGGCGGCGCCATCCTGCTCCACGACTTTGACAGCCGCCGTTTTCCCGGCGCGGGGAAGGCGGTGGAGGCCTACGAAAAGGCCCACGGCCCTCTGCCCCTGGTTCCCCTCTGCGACCTTCACGGGAGCGCGGTGATTGTGCATCCGTAGGCGGTGCAGGTTAAATAAGTCAAAAACGGGCGCTTCCCCCTCCAGGGAGCCGCGCCCGCCTCTATTCACCATCTTTTCGGTTAAATAGTTCCGTACCTTAAAATCAGGCTGTCTATTCCGCCTTTTCCTCTGTCTCCTCCTCTTTCTTCTCCTTCGGCTCTTCCTTCTTCTCATCCTCTTCATCATCGAAGAAATCATCGTCGAAATCGTCGTCAAAGTCATCCTCGAAGTCCTCCAGATAATCCGGAGTGAAGAAGCGGTATACCGCATAGGCGATCGCTGCCACCGCCGCTACCGCGCCGATAATGGCCAGTATCCAGAGGATGCAGTTTTTCTTCTTCTCGTCTTCTTCCCTCTTATGAATCAGTTCGTTCAGCTTTGTCGTATTCATAATCTCCTCCACACGCGCCAGCGCTTCCTTTCCCATCGCGTCAAATCTCTCTCTGTCAAATCTGTTCATGCTATCCACACGTCCTTTCCCAGTATATGTGCACTGCTCATTCATAGAGATATTATACCATGTCCCCTCTAAATTTACTATCCCATTTTATTCACTTTTTTCCAGCTTGGCAAAGGATGCAAACATGCGCTTCTGCCCCGCCTTGTCGAATTCCACCGTAACCTCGTAATCCTTGGGACCGTCCTTGATTTCCTTTACCACCCCGTCCCCAAATTTTGCGTGGTGCACCCGGTCGCCCGGGCCATAAGGAAGCGAATCCGCCTTCTTGACAGAAAATGCTTTTCCAAAAGACGGCTTTGTGCCCGAGAAGGCTCCCGCCTGGCCCCTGCGTCCGCTGTAGCCCCAGCTTCCGCCATATCCCAAACTTCCGGGCGCGTTCTTTTGGGCCCTGGCCGCCTGATTCCACGGCAGAGCCGCCTCCTCGCTGTCCGCGTCAAAGCGGAACGCTTTTTTCTCTTTCCCAAATCCCGCCAAAGCAGGCTCCAGCCGCTCTTCCTCCAAAAGCTCCGCGGGAATCTCATCCAGAAAACGGCTGGGTTTGGCATACCGCGTCTCTCCATTTACCATGCGCTGACGGGCTGCAGTGAGTACCAGCTCCTCTTTTGCCCGGGTGATGCCCACATAGCAGAGCCGCCGCTCCTCCTCCATATCCGAGGGATCGTCCGAAGTGATAGACATATATCCCGGGAACAGCCCATCCTCCATGCCCACCAGGTACACTTTGGAAAATTCCAGTCCCTTGGCGCTGTGGAGGGTCATCAGTGTAACCCGGTCCTCGGAATCGTCCATGCTGTCAATATCCGCCACCAGGGCCACCTGCTCCAGGAATTCATCCAGAGTGGGATGCTCGCTGTCTTCCTCATAGCTCACCGCCTTATTGACCAGCTCCTCAATATTTTCCAGGCGGGTCTCGGCCTCAATCTCCCCTTCTGCCTCCAGCTCCTGGCGGTAGCCCGTCTCCTCCACAATTCCCTCGATCAGGTCCCTCAGGGAGAAGCCCTCCGTCTGACTGTCCTGCTTAAACTGCTCCATCTGCTCCACAAAATCCTCAATCTTTCCCGCAGCCTTGCCGATTCCGGGAATCTGTCGCACATTTTTTAGCCCCTCATACAGGCTTAATCCGTGCTCCGAAGCAAAGGCCGTAACCTTTCCCATGGTGACCGCGCCGATTCCCCGCTTAGGCACATTGATGATCCGCAAGATGGAGAGATCATCCACGCCGTTTGCAATCGTCCGCAGATACGCCAGCACGTCCTTAATTTCTTTTCTCTGATAAAAATTCACCCCGCCAACCAGACGGTAGGGAACATTGTAAAAAATGCACCTCTCCTCCAAAAGCCGCGACTGAGCATTGGTCCGATAGAGAACCGCCTGCTCCTTATAGTCCCGTCCGCAGTCCCTAATCTGGCGGGCCACAAAATCCGCCTCATCTTTTGCCGTTTCAAACTGGCAGAAACGCACCAGCTTTCCGCTCCCGTTGGCCGTCCACAGCCTCTTGTCCTTGCGCCCCTTATTGTTCTGAATCACCCCGTTGGCCGCATCCAGGATATTCTGGGTGGAAC
>CALWBS010000077.1 GCA_944376135.1 uncultured Enterocloster sp. | reverse complement strand
AGTTGAGACAACAAACACAAAGGAGGGAATTTGTATGAAAACAGACGAAAAAGTGTTGGAAAAGTCCATGGGCGGATGGGCCTTCTATCCATTCCTCATTCTGGTGGGCATTGTGGTGGCGCGTATTATCTATAATATTGCCGCTGGTCTTCCTCAAAGCGGAAACAGCTTCCCTATCACAGCGGTGACACTTGTAGCAGCAGTCTGCAGTTTGCTGATCGGCAACGGAAAGGTGATGGAACGGGTGGACGCATTCAGTAAAGGAGCGGCTGACCCGACGGCCATGATGATGGTTTTTATTATGTTGCTGAGTGGGGCCTTTACTTCTGTCAGCCAGGAGATGGGGGGCATTGAGTCTCTGACAAATTTTTTGCTTCAATTTATTCCGCCGAATATGATTTATGCGGGTATTCTGCTGGTTACATCTATTATTTCTCTGTCAATCGGAACTTCGGTGGGCTCTGCCACGGCCATGGCTCCTATTGCTGCCGGACTAGCGGCGCAGGCAAATCTCAATCTTCCTCTGGCTATCTCGGCGGTGCTGGGCGGTGCGTCTTTGGGAGATAACCTTTCCTTTGTATCGGATACGACGATCGCGGCAACCCGCAGTCAGAATGTGGGAATGCGGGAGAAGTTTAATTTTAATGTGAAGCTGGTGGTTCCTGCGTTTATTGCTGCAATGATCATCTACACGGTTCTGGGAATGTCCTCTGCCAACGCTATGCCGGAAATCGGGGGCTATAATATCATCAAAATGCTCCCCTATTTTTATATCATTATTGCTGCAGTCGCAGGTATGAATATGATGATTGTTCTGATGACCGGTATTTGTTTTTCGGCGATTATTGGATTTGCCTTTGGAACTCTGAATATCATTACATTTATGGATGCGGTTCAGGCGGGCATGACGAAAATGACCAGCACTATATTTACTGCGATTCTGGTGAAGGGGATCATGGGTGTTGTGGAGCACAACGGCGGCATTGAGTGGCTGATTCACCGCCTGACCAGCAATGTAAAGAGTGCAAAGGGAGCGCAGTACAGCGTGGCTCTTCTCACTTTCTGCCTGGGTGCGCTGATCCGTTCCACCAGCGCGATCATTGTTGCAGGTCCGCTGGCAAAGGATATCTGCGAGCCTTATGATGTGGACCCACGGCGTACGGCAAGCCTTCTTGATATTTTTGCCACTGCGCAGAATGGATTTGTTTTCTGGGCAGGCCTAACGGTGGACTGTGCATCACTGGTGCAAGGAATTGATCCAATTGAATTGGTATTTTACGCCATTTATCCGTCCTGTATTGTGATTGTCACCTTACTTTCCATCCAATTCAACTTATTTGGCGGAAAAAAGAAAGTGGAGAAAACGGTGGCATTATAGGGAGGAAAAGAAATGAAATATGATTTTGACACAATCATTGACCGGCGCGGCACAGGCTCCGTGCGCTGGGACAATGCCAGAAAAAAATATGGCGAGCCTGAGCTTATTCCTCTTACAACAGCGGATATGGATTTTAAAGTGCCTCCGTCTGTTCGGGATGCCATATGCAAAGCGGCAGATTTTGGAATTTTTGGTTATACTCAGCCAAAGGATTCTTACTATGAGGCGGTTGCGGAACGGCTGGAAAGGAGAAGCGGCTGGAAGGTAGAGCGCAGCTGGATTATGTACAGTGCGGGAATTGTAGGAGCTATTGCTTACTGTGTCCAGGGAATGACAGAGCCGGGGGACGGGGTGGCACTTGTGGAGCCGGTATACCATCCATTTTCCCATATTATAGAAGACAATGGGCGGGTGGTGCGCTACGGGCATCTGAACCAGGCGCTTGATCCGGCCAAGATTGATTTTGACGGCCTGGAGACGGTTTTGGCAGAGCCTGGGACGAAAATGCTTCTCTTCTGCAATCCGCATAATCCTATTGGACGGGTCTGGACGGAAGCGGAGATGGAGCGGGTGTGGGCTCTCTGTGTGAAATACGGGGTGATTCTCGTGTCGGATGAGATCCATAGCGATATTATTTTCACAGGAAATCATTTTTGCTCAGCGGGGCCGGTTATGGAACGGCTTGGCGGAAAGGAGCAGCTGGTGGTCTGTACGGCGGCCAGCAAGACGTTCAATATTGCGGGCCTGCAGTGCTCTGCAATCCTTATTCCCGGAGAGAAGCTGCGGGAGAAATACAGGGAAATCCTGATGCGTCAGCATTTCATGGAAATGAATGCCATAGGCCCTGCAGCTACGGAGGCGGCCTACCGAAACGGACAGGAGTGGCTGGATGAACTCATGGATTATTTAGAGGAAAATCGGGATTATGCCGCGCGTTTTATTGATGAGCAGATTCCCGGAATGCGGGCGGTCGTGCCGGAAGCAACCTACCTGATGTGGATTGACTGCCGGCAGCTCGGGATGACGGATGAGGAACTGGAATGCTTTCTTGTCCATAGGGCTAAGGTGGCTCTCAATGTGGGAAGCGCATTCGGCCCGGGGGGAGCGGGATATGTACGGCTGAATTTCGGCATATCCAGGGTCCTTCTCGCAGAAGCGCTGGAGCGCATTCGCCGCTCTGTGCTGGAAATGAAACATGGATAGGAGGCACTCAGTATGCCGGTTGGAATTATTTTAGACCTTCTGGGAGTCCTGGCAGGAATCGCATGCGGGTGCCGGATAGGAAAGCGTTTAGGTGCGGGATTAAAAGAAAGCCTGGTGACAACCTTTGGATTTTGTGCGGTCAGCATAGGAATATCGCTGATTATACGCCTCCAGGACCTGGCTCCTGTGGTCCTTTCGTTGATTTTGGGCACCCTGGCGGGAGAGCTTCTGCATGTGGAGGATCGGGTAAATCTTCTGGCAGAAAAGGGCAGCCTGCGGATGCTGGGAAGCAGCATATCAGAGGAATATATGCAGGAGTTCCGTTCTGTGGCTGTTCTCTTTTGTTTTAGCGGTCCCGGGCTGGTGGGCTCTCTCATGGAGGGCTTTGCGGGAGATCACTCCTTGCTCTTTGCCAAAGCGGTTATGGACTTTTTTACAGCCATCATTTTTTCGTCCCGGATGGGAAGCATGATTGCCATGCTGAGCGCGCCACAGGCAGTGGTTCTGTTTGGCCTGTTTTTCTGCTCCCGATTTCTCTATCCTCTATTTACACCGGAGATGCTGGGGAATTTCTATGCGGTGGGCGGCGCGGTGACGCTGATGGCGGGCTTTAATATGCTGAAAGTCCGGAAGGTGCGGGTTCTCAATGTGCTTCCCGCTCTGGTACTGGTTCCTGTTGTGACGTCGTTCTGGCTTTTATGACAAAAAGATAAAGAATACAACTGTTTTATGTTAAAATCCCATTTTTGTAGGATTTAACGTGTCCGCTCAGGGATCGGGCTTGGGCGGGGGAGGGGATAGCACCCCCGCTACGGCTTCAGCGACGCAATAAAATCCGTGGGCGTCATGCCGGTCTGCTTTTTGAAAAGCTGGGAAAAATACTGGGGATTGTTTCCGCAGCCGACCCGCTCCGCCACAGATTGGATGGAAATGCCGGGATTTAGGGCAAACAGCCGCTTGGCGGTGTCGATGCGCCGGCGGGTGAGGTAGGAAGAAAACTTCTCGCCGGTTTCGCGGAAAAAGCGCTTGCTGACGTAATCCACATTCATAAACAGGCAGTTCTGCGCAATGTATTTCAGCGTGATATTGGAGTCTCCGATATGCTGCTCCACATACAGGCGCACCTGCTCCACGATGGAATTTTCAGAGGAGGCGGAAGGGGCTGCGGCAGCGGAGAAGATGGCGCGCAGCCGGTCAATTACCTGATTTTTCAAGTCCACCAAATTGGTCTCCTGGTCAAAACGCATGAGCCATTCGGTCAGTTCCAGGGTGGACAAAACGGGAATGCTGGCGGAAAGCTTTAAAAACAGGCTGCTGGCCAGCTGTTTTAAAAAGTCAATATCCCCGATGCCGCCGATTAGGCTGATGTATTCCTCCATCTGGAATTGGTTCTCCCGGCGGGAGGAGGCAATCAGATCCTGAATGCGCCCGATGATTACGTTATAATTGCACAGAATCTGGGCGTGGAAATTGTTTATGTAATAGATGACGCCAAAGCGCTTGAGCCGGGGGAGGACGGCGGACAAAAGCGCAGAGAGGCTGGAATAAAAGACGGATTCGTATTCCAGTCCGGTGTCCAAACCCTTCAGCCGCGCCGCCTGCTTGAGCTGCTCCAGAGAACTGTCCGAGAGGATATCCTCAAAAAATACCAGCAGGGTGTGGTTGACGTAAACGCCGTATACAATCATCTTCTGCGGCAGGGACTCAAAAAATTCCCGCATCAGGGCAAGGTAGGCTTCTAGATTCGCATACTCCAAAAAGTAGACATGGCAGAGCCGGTAGGCGGCGGAGTGAAAATCCAGGTACGCCTCAAAATTTTCCAGGCTCTGTTCCAGGGGGATTTCCTGGCAGAGCGTGTCATTTATCACTGCGGAGAGCACGTTGTGGTTCATGTTTTTCTGTATCTCAAAGGCGTCCTCGCGGATCTTTCGGGTTGCCAAAAGTTCCTGGTAATCCTTGGTGCACTGCTTAACCGCCTCGATGATCTGCAGCTCATTGCAGGGCTTTAAGAGATAATTTTTGACCCCGTATTTCATCGCTTCCTTTGCGTACTCAAACTCGCCGTAACCGGAGAGCAGGATAAAAAGCGTGTCCAAATCGGTCTGCCGGACTTTTTTGATTAAGTCAATTCCGCTCATGCCCGGCATGCGGATGTCTGTCAAAACCAGATTGGGCGATTCGTCCAGGATCATGTCATACGCTTCAATCCCATTTCGGCAGAGTCCGATAATCTCAATTCCATAGCGGTTCCAGTCGATGATGGAGCGAATGGTCTCGCGTATAATCTTTTCATCGTCCGCAATAATCATTTTTAACATCCGTTAAACCTCCTGTTTTGTCTGTTCTTCCTCCGTGTAAAAGGGGAGGGTAATCTGTGCGACCGCATAGTCGCCTTCATTATATACCTGCAGCCCGAAGGAATCGCCGTACATCAGGCGAATCCGCTGGTCGATGTTCATTAGACCGATTCCAAAGCCGCCGGGCTTGATTTGGTTATCTCTTAATTTCTCCAAAAGTCCCTCCTCAAAGGACGACCCCTCATTTTTGACCAGGATTGTCAGCTCCTTTTCCCTGCTGGCTGCGGTGAGGAACACATGGCAGGTGTCGGTCATGGACTCCATTCCGTAGTGGATGGCATTTTCCACCAGAGGCTGTATGGTGAGGGGCGGGATAATGGCATCCCGCAGAGGCGGGTCGACGTCGGCTTTAAAATCAAGCCGGTCCTCAAAGCGGATCCGCTGGATGGTGATGTAGCAGTCCACCAGGGTAAGCTCCTCGGAAAGCCGGACCAGGGAGCGCTCATTGGACAGCGAAGCGCGCAGAAGGGTGCCCAGGGACTCGATAATCTGAGAGGTCTGGGTGTCGCCGGTGGCCTTGGCCCGCCAATTGACGGTCTGCAGCGTATTATAAAGGAAGTGCGGGTTAATCTGTGTTTTTAACGCTTTCAACTGGGCGTCCCGCGTAAGAATTTCATTGGTATAGTTGACTTTCACAAGGGTGTGGATCTGTTCGGCCATCAGGCGGAACTGATCATAGATGGTTTCCAGCTCGTCGTAATAGGGAATCGAGCGGTTGAAGACATCCATGCTCAGCTCCGTATCGCCAAACAGGCGCATCTGCTGGGTTAAGCTGCCAAGCTGTACGGAAAGCCGCCGCATCAGCCGTTTGGTAAAGGTAAATACGGCCAGAAATCCCAGGACCACGGAGGCGGCCACCATGAACCGCATCAGCATCAGCGAATGGGTCACGCTGTCGTAGGGCGCGATGCTGATGCAGCAGAAGTCATACTCCGGGAGCGAGCCGATGACGGTAAAATAGTCGTGTCCGTCAAGGCGCACCAGCTGGTAGGGGTTGTCCGTATGGGACAAAAAGTAATTGGCCGCGCGGTCGGAGAGAGCCGGGGAGGCATAAATCAGCCGGTTTTCGCGGTCCGTAATCATATAGCAGGCGTCCATCTGGGTGACACGCCGGGTGGACTGGGAGATGGTCTGATCTAAATCCACGGCAATGACAAGGGTGCCTAAGGGCTTTAGGGACAGATTCTCAATCTGGCGGATGTCACGGCTTAAAAGCAGGAAGTCATCGCGCCCGGAATACGTCCAGACCACCTTGCCCTGGGCGGATTTGGCTGCCTGCCGGGCGGAATTTAAAAGCGCGTCCCCCGTATGATTCAAGTGGGCCCAGTTGGTGCAGGTGGTGAAGCGGTCATTGTAAATGGCGAGGTAGGCGACGCCTGCGCTGCGCAGAGAGCTGTAGCTGTTCTGCAGCTGGTCCAAAATTATCTGATTATAGTCATTTTGCTCCGCCGGGATAGTTGTCTGATAGATCCGGACTAAAGAATTCTGAATTTCCGGTGAGGAGAGCAGAGCGGAGGAGAGGGATTCAACCGCCTTAATCTGTTCGGAAATCATGGCGGAGGTGGAGTAGAGCCCATCGGCCGTTGCGCTGTAGAGATGGCGGTTGTAGGCGTGGACGCAGATGGCATATCCGATCCCGGAACAGAGGAGCAGGGCCAGTCCGTTGAGCACGGAGAGGGAAAGAATCTGCCGGCGGATGGAGACGGGCTTGAGCATATGGGCCAGCCGTTGCCGCTGCTCGCGGCTGCCTATTTTTTTTATCCATTGCATAAAATTCATTTTCATACAATCTCCCCACATTTTTTTTGATTCGATTATAGCAAAAATGCGTAAAAAAAACAGAGGCAAAATACAAAACTCGGTTTTTTGAACATGAGAAACCGGTTTTTGCACTTAAAACATGATGGGTCTGGTGCTATGATAGGGACAGCTTAAGAGACAGGCACAATGAGAGCAAAAAGTTGAGGAGGAATGAAGAACATGAAAAGAACAATGGCGTTTCTGCTGGCTGCATCCATGGCTGCCGTATCATTAGCAGGATGCGGAGGCAGCACACAGACAGAAGAAGGAGCGGAGAGCACAGCCCAGGAGGTAAAATCCAGCGGCGGCAGTTCTTCCGACGAGATGGTATTTGCCTGGTGGGGCAACCAGACCAGAAACGAGAGAACCCAGCAGGTAATCGACCTGTATACGGAAGAAAATCCGGGCGTATCCATTGACGGACAGCCCTCCCAGTTCGCAGATTACTGGAACAAGCTGGCTACGGCTGCTGCGGGAAATGCTCTTCCGGATGTGCTTCAGATGGATTACAAATATCTGGATCAGTATGTGGAGAACGGACTGCTCTTAGATTTGAATCCCTATGTGGAGGACGGAACACTGGACGTATCCGACTGCAATCAGGACGTAATCGACTCCGGAAAGGTGGATGACGGATTGTATGCCATCTGCAACGGCATCTGCGCGCCCGCTCTGGTTTACAGCAAGACCGTTGCGGAGCAGGCCGGTGTTGAGGTTAAAAACAATATGACCATCGACGAATTTTTGGATGTCTGCCGCAAGATTTATGAGACAACGGGATATAAGACCAATATCGCCTACACGGACAACGAGCCCTTCCTGGAATATACGCTGAGAGCAAAGGGCGTTACCATGTTTGAGGACGGAAAGATGGGCGGCGAGGCAGCGGATTACGTAGAGTACTTCAAGCTGTATGAGACCGGACTGAACGAAGGCTGGCTGATTGACCCGGCCGTATTCGTAGAGCGGACAAAGACAACCGAGCTGAACCCCGTGGTTTACGGAACAAGCCCCGATAACATGTCCTGGTGCACCTTCCACCTGACCAATCAGTACTCCGTTCTGGTGGATTCCGCAGCCGAGGGAAATGAGCTGGGCATGGTGACATGGCCCTCCAACGATGTGAAGAAGTCCAACTACTTAAAGCCGAGCCAGTTCTGGGCAATTTCAAAGGATGCAAAGAACCCGGAGGAAGCCGTTAAGTTTATCAACTGGCTTACCAACTCCGTAGAGTGCAATGATATCCTCTTGGGAGAGCGCGGAATCCCGGTAGCGCAGAGCGTGTCCGAGGCAATTGCTTCCAAGCTTCCGGAGCCGGATCAGGAGGCCATTGCATTTGTAAATGATGTTGTAAGCCCCAACTCCTCCAAAGTGAACCCGCCCGCAGATGCAGGCGCCAGCGGTGTGATTGACCTTCTCAACCAGCTGGAAGAGCAGGTTTGCTATGGCCAGATAACAGCGGAAGAAGCAGGTACGACGCTGTTTGAAGAAGGCAACGAGATGATGGCAAAATAAGAGTAAGAGAAACTGTCTGCCCGGCGAGCGAACCCGCTCTTCCGGGCAGAATTAAAAAGGAAGGAACGAAGATGAATCAGATCAGACGCTTTGCAGACCAGAAGCATACGGCGGGTTATGTGTTCACCTTGCCGTTTATCATTGGTTTTATCATGTTCATGGTAGTGCCCATGGGGATGTCCCTGTACTATTCTTTCTGCGACTATGACATCCTTTCCCCGCCAGTATTCACCGGACTTGAGAATTTCCGGAATATGTTTACGGATGAGACATTTTTCCAGACATTAAAGGTGACGTTTTTCTTTGCCTTTGTGTCCGTGCCGCTAAAGCTTTTGTTCGCCCTGTTTGTGGCAATGCTGCTTCTTAAAAATACGAAGCTTTCCGGCCTTTACCGCGCAGCCTACTATCTGCCCTCCATCATCGGAGGATCGGTAGCTGTCTCCGTGCTCTGGAAGCGGATGTTTTCTTCGGACGGCGTAATCAATTCTCTGCTGCAGATGATAGGAATTCCCTGCTCAATTTCCTGGCTGGGAGATACCAAGACTGCCATTTGGGTCCTGATCCTTTTGGTGGTATGGCAGTTCGGATCTTCCATGCTGATTTTTTTGTCGGCGCTTAAACAGATCCCTTCTTCTCTTTACGAATCAGCGAAGGTGGACGGCGCCGGACCGGTTTACCGTTTTTTTAAGATTACGCTTCCCCTGCTTACGCCGACCATTTTCTTCAACCTGGTGATGCAGATGATCAGCGGCTTTCTAACATTTACCCAGTGCTACATCATCACGGAAGGACGGCCGTTAAATTCCACGCTGCTCTACACGGTTTATATGTACCAGCAGTCCTTTGAATTCTACAATACGGGCTATGGCGCCGCACTGGCATGGGTAATGCTGGCGGTTATCGGAATAATCACACTGGCGCTGTTCGCTACAAAGAAATTCTGGGTATATGAAGGAGGATTTTAAGGATGAGATCAAAGCGCCTTACATTCAGTATTTTTTACAATTTATTCGTGTGTGTTATTGGCATTGCGATGGTCTACCCGCTGCTCTGGATGGTGGCCAGCTCCTTTAAAGAGTCAAACACCATATTCAACACGGCCAGCTCCCTGATTCCGGAGCACGCTACACTGGAAAACTATGCAAATGGCTGGAAGGGATTCGGAAAAGTGACCTTTTCCACCT
>CALWBS010000076.1 GCA_944376135.1 uncultured Enterocloster sp. | reverse complement strand
GTCTTTGACACCTTTTCCAGAAGATTTCTGGCCGTAGACTCCCCGAACGCCTTTTCCAGGACATTTCTCGCGTAGTCCAGCCCTCCGTCCGTCATCATCTTGTGGGTCAGGCACAGCTTATAAAACTCATCCAGAGTGCCCTCCACCTGGTTATTGTCCGTCTTCCCCAGCTTTGCCACCTCAAAGGTCAGATCCTCGATGTTCTGCTCATTCAGATACTTATATATCTGGGAGGCCCGATCCGCCCCTAGGGATATGATTACCAGCGCCGCTTTCTGCCGGCTGTCCAGCTCCTGCCCTGCATCCCGGGCAGCCCTGTTTCTGCCCGCTTTTTCCGCTGTAACTTCCTGGATTTCCGCCATGGTGTCCTCCTGTCCTATTCCTCTCCCTGCAGCCATCCCTGTATCAGCTTAGCCGCAATCTGGGGATTCTGATCCACAAAATCGCCGATATTTTTCTTGAGCCGAAGGCTGTGCTGCATGCGCAGGTTGAGGATCTCCTCATTCTTTTTCTGCTCCTCATCCTCCGGATCCGCAGGAATTTCCCCAACCAGTTCAGCCTCGCCTTTTTTGTCCTCGGGTAAAACGGTCTGGGCTGTGGCCGCTTCTTCCGCCAGAGCCTCCGCATCCTCTCTGGCTGCCTGGAGCTCCGCCTTATGCCTGCGGCCCTGCAGCAGCAAGAGAACAAGGAGAAGGAGAACCAAAAGCCCTGCCGCTCCAAGTGCTGCGAGAGCCGGAACAGGAAGAGGCAGAGCGGATGCGTCGGACGTTTGACCTACTGGAGCGGATACCTCCGCCACCCGCATGGGCGCCCGGACAATCGTTACCTTCTGCGCCGCCTCCTCCACGGGGATTCCCGCAGAATTAGCCACCAGATTCACCAAATCCGACTCCGTCACACTCTCTGTGTCATCGGTGGTAATCACAACGCCCACCGTAGTATTTTCCAAAACGCCAGGATCCACCATGCGCTGTTCCCGCAGCATGTTGTAGAGCCACTCCCGGGAGGTGCTTCCGTTGGTGTACACCTCCCCTTCCTGCACGGTTCCTGTCTCATTAGTATATCGGGGCGTGTCCGCATTGGCGTCAGTTCCTGCGACACCGCCTGCTCCCTGGCCGCCGGTGGAAGAATTCTCATTGGCCGTCTCCTCCCTCTGAAGAAGACCAGTCTTATCCTCCACATCAATCTTATCCGGCGTGGTGTACTGGGTATTCTCCTGGACCACACGCTCCATATTCAGCGTACCCTTTACAGACACCGCCACATTTCCCTGGCCGTACATCTGCTCCAGTACCCGGCGCACATTTCCCGCAATGCTGTTCTCAACCATGGAAGTCAGGCTGGTCAGACTCTCCGCATTTCCGGAGGCGGATTCCGTACCGCTGTCCGCCCCTACCTCCATCATGGTAGACGCGTCAAAGACAGCCACATTGGTAAATTCCATTCCCCGAACAGCCCGGCTGATCAGGTTTTTCACCGCGTTTGCCTTATCCACGGTCAGGGTCGCCCCCCTGTCCATAGTAATCACCACAGAGGCCGAAGCTGACATCTGGGGCTCATCAGACAAGGCATATCGGGATTCCGTTCCCCTGGCGATTGTCACCTTGGCATCCTGCACTCCATCAAACAGACGGATCTGCGCCCCCAGCCGGTCCTGGAGCTCATAGAGCGTGACCTGTTCTTTATCCGACTCCGTTGTCATAAGTCCGGCATTGTCCAGATACATATCATAGGTAAATCCGCTCTTGGGATATCCCTGACTCAAAAGATTTGCCCGGAGCTGATCTGCCGATTCCTGAGGAACCCGTATGGTTCCATTTCCTGTATCAACCCGGTAATCTACCCCTTCATCTTGGAGAAGCCCCGCCACCTCCCGGGCCTCCTCCTGGCTTAGTCCTGCAAACAGGGCGGTATACGACCGGTCCCTGCCCAGGTTCAATGCCAGGATAGCCGCCAGCGCGAGGACCAGCGTTCCTCCCAAAAGGACTCCCGCCGCTTTTTTCGTCTTTCCCGGCAGATTCTGCCAGGCATTTTTCCAGTTTTGTACGCTCTGCATATATCATTCCCAGCCTTTGCTTAGACGCTCATCTTCATCAGTTCGCTGTAGGACTCCAGCGCCTTATTGCGCAGCGAAATGAGAAGATCCAGACTCAGAGACGCCTTTGCCTCCGCGATCGGCAGGCTGTGGGCATCATCCAGCTGTCCAGTCGCCAAAAGATACTGCTTATTCTCCACATCCGCCTGAGTGACGCGCACCTGGTTTACCGTGTTGGCCAAAATATCCTGAAAAAGCCCTGCCGGCTCATAGGAGATCCCCCCTGCCCGATTTGTGTTTTCCTGATTTTCTGCCGTTTTCACGGTCCAGGGCTGCATAGGAGTAATAAACGCTGTTCCTTCCATAATATATGCTCCTCTCCGCTCTTTTCACTTTTCTCAATTAAAAGGAAGCTGCCGCGTTCTGCAGACGCTTCAGCTCATTGGATATAGAATTCACCATATATTGATATTCATAAGCTGTACGGACCAGCTCCACCTGTTCTTGATCCATATCCACATTATTGCCGTCCAGACGGCTGGATTCCTGCCGGGTAATCCGAAGTGTCCCCTGCGTTCCCTCAATAGAGCGGGCCACTTTCCCGGCAGGCTGCCGCCCGGCAGCTGCCTGCCGGATTCTCGCCCCCAGTTCTTCCTCAAAGGTTAGATACTGAGACTTAAATCCCGGGGTATCCACATTCGCAATGTTATTCATCGTCAGGCTCTGTCTGGCCCAGAGGAGATCCAGAACTTTCTCATTTAAAGCAGTTCCATTTCCAAATAATCCCTGCAATCCTCTCATCCTCCCTTTATTCAATATGATAGGCGCAAGCTTTATCGCCCCCCCTCCAGGCAAATCACCAAAAATTGAAGGAGAATGACCGATAAACCCCGCGCCAAAAAGTAGGATTTTTCGTTCAAGACATATTCTGTTGGAAATAATCTGAACACGATCAAAATTCGACCTTTTTCGAGGTATTTCTACCTTTTTCCTATTGTATATCAGTTGAGTTAAAATGTCTACTTTTTTTTTCATTTTTTTTACTGCATTTCCTCTTTTGTCCATCGCAGGAATGTATTCTGCGAAACTCCCAGTTGCCTTGCCGCCTCTCTGGAAGAGATGGAATGAGCCATCCATTCCCTTCTCACCCGTTCAAAAGAAGGCGGCATCTGTTTTCTCGGCCGGCCAAAGCGCTCGCCTCTCCTTTTTGCCGCCTCAATTCCTTCCCGCTGCCGCTTGCGGATATTCTCCCGCTCGATCTGAGCTACATAGGAAAGAATCTGAAGCACCAGATCCTCTACAAAAGTACCTGTCAGCCCATTTGCCGTTTTTCCCGTATTCAGCAGAGGCATATCCAATACCACTATGTTTGCTTTCTTTTCCTTCGTAATAATCCTCCACTGCTCCAATATCTCCTCATAGTTTCTTCCCAGCCTGTCGATCTCTTTAATCACCAGCGTATCCCCCTGCTTTAATTTCCGCATCAGGCGCTGATACTGTTCTCTCTCAAAATCCTTTCCGCTCATTTTATCCATAAAAATATTTTCTTCCTTGACACAAAACTCCTTCAGCGCAATGATCTGACGGTCCTCACACTGGTCTCTGGCGGAGACACGTATGTATCCATATATTTTTGGCCCTTCCTCCTGTATAGATTTCTCCGTATATTCTTGTCTTCTCCCCTCCTTTTCCCGCCGAATCACATAAGAAAGCAGCTGCTTCACCAACTCTTCCACAGGGACATTCCCCGATCTTTCTTCCCCCTTTCTCGTATCCAGAACGGGAATATCCAAGACCACAATATCCGCCTTCTTTTCTTTTGTGAGAAAATTCCACTGATTTAAAATTTCCTCATACTCCCCTCCCAGACAGCCGAGAGACTGTATTACCACAATATCACCCGGTTTTAAGCGCTCCGTCAGCCGATTATACTGAAGCCTGCCCATTTCTTTCCCTACGGGCCGATCATCAAAAATGTTGCGCGGCCGCACAGGAAAATTCCGCAAAGCAAACAAATGAACCAATCGATTCGGATCCTCCACCGGCAGACAGATGTATCCGTAGACCTTTTTTTCGCCCCGCTTCTTCTTAGATGTGACCGTTCTCTGCATAATTCTTCCTCCTTGAAAAATTATAGTTTCTGTCAGAATCATATATTTGAATAAGGTTTCCAATACAGCACAAAAGCGTTCCAAAAGACAAAACAACCTTGTCTCTGGAACGCTTTCCGTACACAGAACCCCTTGCTGTAATTATATCACAATTCGAGAAATTTCTACAGAAAACAGCGATATTTTTTATTGTTTTCGCACATATTCTTTAATTGTTTTATCAATATTTATCTCCGCCCGCATATCCTTTGTGCTCAGAAACTGCGTCGCCGCCCGTATGGGATGCAGCCGGCGCGGACGTCATGCCGGAAGAGCCGCTTCCATTATCAAGCTTAAACCGGCCGGCCAGCTCCTTTAACATCTGTGCCTGGCTAGAAAGCTCCTCGCTGGCTGCGGCACTCTCCTGGGCTGTAGCGGAATTGGTCTGTACCACGCTGGAAATCTGATCAATCCCCTGAGTAATCTGGGTCACAAACTCCGCCTGCTCATGGCTTGCCTGCACAACGGAATTCATCATATCGTTTGCCTCGTTGATGTTGGCGAGAACGGTATTTAAAGAATTGGCCGTCTCATCCGCAATCGCCTTGCCGCTCTCCACGGCGCGGAGCGAGTTCTCAATCAGGGAAGCCGTGTTCTTAGAAGCCTCCGCCGATTTGCTCGCCAGATTTCTCACCTCATCGGCCACGACAGCAAATCCCTTTCCTGCCGCCCCTGCCCGGGCTGCCTCCACAGCCGCGTTCAGTGCCAGGATGTTTGTCTGGAATGCAATGTCCTCGATGGTCTTGATGATCTTTCCAATTTCACTGGAGGAATTGCTGATATCAGACATAGCACTCAGCATATCCTGCATCCTGCGGTTGCTGTCCTGAGCCTCATCCGCGACATGCTGTGCCTTGCTGCCCACATCTTTTAAGCTGTCCGCGTTCTGGTTGATGTGCTCGGAGATCTCGTTGATGGAGGCTGCCAGCTCTTCCACTGAAGATGCCTGCTCCGTAGCGCCTTGGGACAGAGCCTGGGCTCCCGCAGAAACCTGTTCAGAGCCGGAAGCCACCTGATCCGCAGACTGCCCCAGCGTCTGAAGCGTCTCATTAAAGACTATCTTCAGCTGATGGAGGGACTCATAAATCTTATGATAATCTCCGATATAGGCCTCGGGGATTCGTGTCTTCACCGTAAAATCGCCTTCCGCCATGCCTCCCACTACCTGCTCGATATCCAGAATAATATCCGAAACATTGGTAAGCACGCTCTCAACCTGGGCGGCCATCTGGCCGAACTCATCCTCGGAGGTATAAGGGATCTTGACAGACAGATCGCCCTTTTTCACTTCTTCCATAGATGCCCCTATGGCCCGCAGCGGTGTCAAAATGTCCTTCGTCAGGCGCATAGCAACCGCCACAGTGATCAGCAGGGCGGCGATGACGATGACGATTACCACGGTAAAGAGCGCGTTCTCCACCATCATAGCATTCTGATAGCGGGCGTCGTTTTCCGTCACCATCTGATCATATACTGCCTTAATCGAATTAATCGCCTCTTCCAGGGCAGGGCTGTACTCGTTGACCAGAAGATCGTTGGCCATCTCATCTCCCCGGGCCGTGTTTTGTTCTGCATACTCGCTGATCTGCGCCCGAATTTGAGCGTTGTTCTGCAGGCTTGTCCGAATTGTCTCCCACACCCGGGTATCTCCCTGGTAGGAGGCAATCACCTGGTCCAAGTCGCTCAACATCGCCTGGGCGCTCTGGCTGGACGCGTTCACAAAATTGGTGATGGAGGTGTCATCAGAGGCTGCCACCGCCATAGCCACATTTCTTCCTACTTCCTGGGCATCCATCCGCACCTCATCAATATAGCGGAATGTCTGGTAATCTTCCTCGTAAAAGGTCCGATAGCTGTTCTTGGCATGCGTAATGCAGATAGCCGCCGATATAACGGATGCCAAAAATACCACGACCACAACTCCGAAGGTCATCAGGAATTTCTTTCCCACTGTCCAATTCTTCATCTGTTTGTCCTCTCTTTCGTGCCTTATGAATTTTGTATTCTTTTTAATTACTATCGGCGCATTTGATCGGAAAATAATATTTTTTTACAAAAATAGAAAACCTTCTTAATAAACTGACAAATTCCGCCGATAAATAAATAAGCGGCGGGCCTGCCGGCATCTGCGGCCTGCCATCAAATCCTAATAGAGAACAGGTGGTGCATACTTATGGACAATGGCATGGAAAGCATGCTGGATACATACCTTTATGAAACCAATTCCCTCTTAGACCAGCTGGATGAAATGCTGGTGAATGATGAAAAAGCAGGTGATTTCTCCTCGGACGACGTGAATGAGATTTTCCGGATCATGCACACCATCAAGGGCTCTTCCGCTATGATGGAGTTTCATTCCCTCTCTACCATCGCCCATCATATGGAAGATCTCTTTTTCTTTATCCGGGACAAAGGGATTGAATCCATGGATTCCGAACACAAGAAGGAGCTGTTCAACCTTATGTTCCGCTCTGAGGACTGCCTTCGGGGTGAGGTAGAAAAGGTTGAAAACGGGGAGGCGCTGATGACGGAGGCAGACGTAGATGTCTTTGCCGGCGAAATCAACCGCTTCCTTCAAAAGATCAGCGGGCAGGCTCCAAAAGAGGAAACCCCTAAAGAGACGGCTCCCACCCAGGAGGACGCTTCCCCGAAAACAGCGGCAAATGAAAAAACCTCTTCTGAACCGCAGACCGCGGAAGGCGTGCTTCCCGAAGATCCTCAGGCGGCGTGCTTCCTCCACATCTATCTGGAGGAAGGGATCGGGATGGAAAATCTCCGGGCCTTTATGATTGTGAATGCCCTGCGGGAGTGCGAGGTGGATTTCCGCTGCTATCCGCCGGACATGGACACTAACCCGGACACCTGTCAGGCTATCATTGATGACGGATTCTATCTGGCCTTTGACACGGATGACGCAGAAAAAAAGGCTGAGGATATTTTAAAGACGCAGAACCATATCCGCTCCTACGAGCGGATTGACCGCCAGGATGAC
>CALWBS010000075.1 GCA_944376135.1 uncultured Enterocloster sp. | reverse complement strand
CCTCCGGCACACCGGAGGAGATCGCGAAAAATCCCCGGGTGATTGAGGCTTACCTGGGAAAGGATGAGGACGGGGAGGTGGAGTTTTATGCTTGAGATCCGTGATTTGCGCGTATCCTACGGCGTGGTGGATGCCATCAAGGGCATCTCCATGCATGTGGAGGAGGGGGAGATCGTCTCCTTAATCGGGGCCAACGGAGCGGGGAAGACCACGATTCTGCGGGCGATTTCCGGACTCAAAAAGGCGGAGAGCGGGGAAATTCTCTTTGACGGGGCGGATCTTCGAAAGACAGAGCCCAGCAGGATTATCACCCTGCGCCTGGCCCATGTGCCTGAGGGAAGGCACATTTTCGCCCAGATGACCGTGGAGGAAAACCTGGAAATGGGGGCTTTCAGTGATGGGGAGAACAAAGCGGAGCTGATGGGGCAGGTGTACGAGCGGTTTCCACGGCTGAAGGAGCGGCGCAGGCAGATGGCAGGCACGCTCTCCGGCGGCGAGCAGCAGATGCTTGCGGTGGGGAGGGCGCTCATGGGAAACCCCAAGATGATTCTCATGGATGAGCCGTCTATGGGCCTGTCTCCGCTTTTGGTGAAGGAGATATTTTCCATTATCCGGGAGGTGAACCGCCAGGGAATCACCATCCTCCTGGTGGAGCAGAATGCCAAGATGGCCCTCTCGATCTCAGACAGGGCCTATGTCCTGGAGACAGGCACCATTTCCCTTGAAGGCGAGGCCAAAGAGCTTTTAAAGGATGACAGGGTGAGAAAAGCGTATCTTGGACAATAGGAGGGGGAATATGGCAGAGTATTTTGCAATTGCGGTCACGCGGACCTGCGGGAGCGGAGGAGGAAGCTATATCGGGAGAAAGCTTGCGGCGGACTACGGCATTGACCTGTATGACAGAAAGCTTCTGCGCCTGGCCTCGGAGGACAGCGGCATCAATGAAAAAATTTTCGCGGAGGCGGATGAGAATACAAAAAAGACATTTCTCTACCGGGCCAGCCGGAAAATTTACAACGGGGAAATGATTCCCCCGGAAAAGGGAAATTTTGTATCGGATGAAAATCTGTTCAACTATCAGGCAAAGGTTCTGCGGCAGCTTCTGGAGATGGAGTCCTATGTGTGCGTGGGCAGGGCGGCGGACTTCGTGCTGCGGGATAAGCCCCGGGTGCTGTCCGTCTATCTGGACGCGCCTTATGAATTCCGGGTAAACCGGGAGATGGGGCGCCAGGGGATCCGGCGGGCGGAGGCGGAGAAATATATCAACCGCCTTGATAAGTATCGGGGCTCCTACTACACCTACCACACGGGCAGGGAGTGGAAGAGGCCGGATAACTACGATTTGTGTCTGGATACGGCCAGCCTTGGGCTGGATAACTGTGTCCGGCTGATTGAGTATTATATAGAAATGAAGTTTGCGGTTCCCATGCCGGGGGATGCCTGAAAAGGGAGTTTTTCCGGAGCAGATGAGAGAATACATTCAGCGCTGCCAAATAGGAGGCGCACAGAAAAAGAGAAAGGCAGGTAAAGAAAAATGAAGGAGCTGGCATATTATGACGGAGAAATAGGAGCGCCCGATGAGGTAAAGGTCCCCTTTAACGATCGGGTACATTTTTTCGGAGACGGAGTGTATGACGCCACTGTGGGAGGAAACCATAAGGTCTACCTGTTGAAGGACCATTTGGATCGATTCTATTCCAGCGCGGCAGCTCTGGACATCAAGGTTCCCGTGGAGAAGGAGGCACTGGGAAAACTGCTCACGGAACTTCTGGAGCAGGTGGAGGGACAGACCCATTTTGTCTACTGGCAGGTGACCCGTGGAGCGGCGGCTCGCAATCATGTCTACAGCGATGACATGAAGGGGAAGCTCTGGGTTATGATACGTCCCAATAAGCTGAAGGATCCGAACCAGCCAATCCGCTTGATCACTCGGGAGGACACCCGGTTTTATCACTGCAATATCAAGACGCTGAACCTCCTTCCCTCGGTGATGGCTGCGGAAGAGGCAGATAAGGCGGGGGCGGATGAGACGGTATTTCACAGGGGTGAGATCGTGACGGAGTGCGCCCACAGCAATGTGTCCATACTGAAAGATGGAGTGTTCATCTCTCACCCGAATGACAACCTGATTCTGCGGGGCATCTCCAAGACCCACATGATCCAGGCATGCTACGAGCTGGGAATCCAGGTTATGGAACGTCCCTTCACCCTGGAGGAACTGCGGCAGGCGGATGAGATCATTGTCACCTCCTCCTCCAACTTCTGCCTCCATGCCGAGTCTGTCGATGGAGTGAAGGCGGGGGGAAAGGATCCCGAGACATTGAAGCGGATTCAGGACGCAGTGATAGGAGAATATCTTGCGTATACGGGAAAGGACAGCATATTTGACTAAGGAGGAAGTGGATATGGATCGGAATGAACTGGAGAAATACAATGTGGGAGAGAATCTGGACGCGCTCATGACCTTGGATCCCAGAGGATATGGGGTGTGCCGGATTCTATATGCGGGAAGCCGCGCACACACAGGAGCCCCTTTGACCATGGCGGCAGCGGAGGCTCTGTGCGGGGAGCTTAAGGAAAATGACCCGGTATTTATCCTGACAGGCTTTGTTCTTCTGCCCCACAGAGTCCCGGAGATGGACGGCATGGTCAGTTCCATGCTTCTCTGCCGGGCTCTGGTGCTGGCATTCAACGCCAAGCCCATTATCATTTGCCCGGAGGACAGCCTGGAAGCGGTTGAGAAATGCGCCAATGTGGTGGGGCTTCATATTTACAGGGATGTCCGTACAGTGATGGAATTGCCTCTCAGTATGGGGGTGATTCCCTTCACAAAGGACGCAAAGGAGGCAGAAGCACAGAGCGAGGCAATCCTGTCGCAGGTGATGCCGAAGGCTGTGATCTCCATTGAAGCGCCGGGGGCCAATGCGCTGGGCGTATACCACAATGCAGTGGGTAAGGACGTAACCGAGCTGGAGGCAAAGGCGGATGTGCTCTGGAAACGGCTGCGGGCTATGGGCGTGTTGAATATCGCGATCGGTGACCTGGGCAATGAGATCGGTATGGACGCTATTAAAGAACATATCCTCAGATACATCCCCTTTGCGGCTCCCGGAGAATGTGCCTGCGGCTGCGGAGGAGGAATTCTGGCGGATACGGAGACGGATCACATCATCACAGCCACCTGCTCGGACTGGGGCTGCTATGGGATGATGGCAGCCCTGGCTTACTTAAAGCAGAATATGGATATTCTCCATCGGGAGGAGATGGAGGCGGAGGTCATGCGGGTAGCGGCCAGAAGCGGTATGATTGATATGACCGGATCCCTGCTTCCGGGGATCGACGGCTTTAACACCCGGATGAACACCGGGGTGGTGAGCATGATGCGCCAGTGCACTGCCTATGCCCTGCGCTATTCCCACAATTCGGATCACTGGTTCGGCCCGGTGCTGGAAAAGGGATTTTTTGAGGCCGCGGAGAGGGGGACGCAAAGAGGATGAGCCTTCCGGAACAGATGCAATTTCGTATCCGCCCGGCGGGGGACGGGGCCCTGTGCCTCACCCTCGCGGGCCCTCTGGAGGAGGAAAAAAACATCCGCATCATGGCCCTGAAAAGCCGGCTGGACCGGGAGGGGGGGAAGCAGGGATTTGGTGAGACTGTTCCCGGCTTTCTTTCCCTCCTTGTCCGCTTTGATGCGCTTCGCTTGGATTATGATCAGGCATATCGGGAGCTGGAGCGCCTGGCAAAACAGGCTTTGCGCGGGGAGGCGGGATCGGCCTGTGCCGCAAAAGGCGCGGGTTCAGATACCGGACGCCTGGTGGAGATTCCCGTGTGCTACGGCGGTGTCTATGGGGAGGACTTAGGATTTGTGGCAAAGAACGGAGGCCTTACCGAGGAGGAGGTAATCCGCATTCACAGCGGAAGAGATTACCGGATTTATATGCTGGGCTTTCTCCCTGGCTTTCCTTATCTGGGAGGCATGGATCCCCGGCTCTTTACCCCGAGGCTTTCCACTCCCCGGGTGAAGATACCTGCCGGTTCCGTGGGGATCGGGGGAGAGCAGACAGGGATTTATCCCATAGAATCCCCCGGCGGCTGGCAGCTCATTGGCCGCACGCCCCTGACGCTGTTTTCACCGGAAACCGGAGGCGCTCTGCCCTATGAGCCAGGAGACCGGATTCGCTTTGTTCCCATAAGCGAGGAGGAGTATGCCCGCATACGGGGCGAACAGGAGGGAGGCGGATCACATGCGGTTTGAGATACTTGCGCCCGGCCCATTGACCACGGTCCAGGACATGGGGCGGCGGGGCTATGGAGACAAGGGATGGCAGGAAAGCGGCTGCTGCGATAAATACGCCCTCCGCAGGGCCAATCTGCTGGCAGGAAACAGAACGGATGAAAACGGACAGGAGAAGGCGGGATTGGAGATGACGCTCCAGGGCCCCTCGATCCGATTTTTGGGAAATGGAATCATTGCTCTTGCCGGAGCGGATATGGGATTTTCTCTGAATGAGGAACCTATTCCCATGTATCAGCCGGTTTCTGTGAGGGAAGGGGATGTATTTACCACGGGGATGGCGGTTTCCGGACTGCGGGGCTATATGGCCTTTTGGGGAGGGATTGATGTCCCTGTGGTCATGGGAAGCCGTTCCACCAACATAAAATGCAGGACCGGAGGATTCCGGGGCCGAGCCCTTCGGGCGGGAGATATTCTTTGCACCGGAGCAGAAAATCCGGCGGAGGAGCCGCTCCCGTCAGGGACACAGCTCCCTGCACCGGATCCGGAATTATTTACCCCGGTCACTGCCTGGCGCTGGATGGGGGAAAGAAGGATTCCTCTTCTGCGCACCGTGCCGGGCCCTCAGGATAATGCGTTTACCGGAGACGCCCTGGAGGATTTTTGGCGAAATGAATACCGTCTGACAGCGGACTGCGACCGGATGGCCTGCCGTCTGGAGGGGGAGGTTATCGCCGCGCGGGAGGCGTATGATATTTTATCGGATGGAATTCTGGAGGGATCCGTCCAGGTCACAGCCGGGGGAAAACCGGTGGTTATGCTGGCGGATCATCAGACTGTGGGCGGCTACGCGAAGATCGGGACGGTAATCCGCCCGGACATTGCGGTGCTGGCTCAGTTAAAGCCGGGAGACGCGGTGGGATTTAAGCCCGTGACACCGCAGGAGGGGCTAGAAATATTCCGCCGGGAGGAAGAACGGTTAGCCCGCCTGGAGACATACTGCAGCAGGAGGAGTAGAAATGAATCAATATGAGACAATGGAGCCCCGCCAGGTGCGGGAACTGATACGAAAAGGAGAGATACAAGGCCCTACGGCGGGCATGTGCCGGGGGTATGCCCAGGGAAATCTGGTCTCCCTTCCAAAAGAGCAGGCGTGGGATTTTCTGTTATTCTGTCAGAGGAATCCCCGTTCTTGTCCGCTCCTAGAGGTGGCTGAGGCGGGCGAGAGGAGCTTCCGCCTTTTTGGGGCGGGAAGCGATATCGCCAGGGATATCCCCAAATACCGTGTGTACGAGAACGGAAATCTTGCCGGAGAATACACGGACGTGGCAAAATTTTTTGAAGAGCGGGAACTGGTGAGCTTTCTCATCGGCTGCAGCTTTTCCTTCGAGTCAGAGCTTTTGGAGGCCGGTATTCCGGTGCGCCATATTGAGGAAGGGACCAATGTTCCCATGTACAAAACCAATATTCCCTGCGAACCGGCGGGCGCGTTCTCTGGGAATATGGTGGTGAGTATGCGTCCCATACCCTGCAGACAAGTCCCGGCATCTGTAGCGGTGACCGCGCAGATGCCGAGAGTCCACGGAGCGCCGGTTCACATCGGATACCCGGAGATGATTGGCATTACCGATCTCTCCCATCCGGACTTCGGAGATTCGGTGACCATAAAGGAGGGGGAGATTCCTGTGTTCTGGCCCTGCGGCGTCACGCCCCAGGCCGTAGTCATGGCCTCCCGGCCGCCTTTTGCGATCACTCATGCGCCGGGACATATGTTTATCACGGACGTAAAAAATACAGCGCTGAAACTATGAGGAGGAGCTTATGGAACGGATTGATTTAAACTGTGACCTGGGCGAGAGCTTCGGGGCATATACCATCGGAATGGACAGCGAAGTTCTGCCCTATATCACCTCGGCCAACATTGCCTGCGGTTTTCATGGGGGAGACCCCATGGTGATGGAGCGGACCGTGGCGGCCTGCGCCCGGGAAAGCGTTGGAGTGGGGGCTCATCCGGGATTTCCCGATCTTATAGGCTTTGGACGCCGGAATATGGCAGCCGCTCCGGATGAGATCAGGGCCTATATCACCTACCAGACAGGGGCGCTTTTGGCCTTCTGTCATGGGCAGGGCGTGCGCATGACCCACGTAAAGCCTCACGGGGCTCTTTACAATATGGCGGCGAAGGATTATGCGCTGGCAAAGGCAGTCTGTGAGGGAATCCGGGCAGCGGATGAAAGCCTGATTCTTTTGGCCCTAAGCGGCAGCCAGATGCTAAGAGCCGCCGGGGAGATGGGACTTGCTTGTGCCAGCGAGGTCTTTGCGGACCGGGCCTACGAACCCGACGGAAGCCTTGTCCCCAGAAGCCGTCCCGGCTCCATGATTACGGATGCGGACGAGGCGGTTCGGCGGGTGATCCGTATGGTGAAGGAGGGAAAGGTGCAGGCCATAGACGGCCAGGATATCTCCATCCGGGCGGATTCTGTCTGTGTTCACGGGGACAGCCGGTCGGCTCTGGATTTTGTGAAAAAGATTCGTGATGGCCTGGCGCAGGCGGGGATCGCCTGCCTGCCGTTGGGGCGGGAATAAACCCCGGGAGTGAATGTACGGATCGGATTTTACACCAGGTAAACGGCGCTGTCCGCAAAAATACCTGCAGAAAAAAGAAAAGCATGCGGGAAGATAAAATGCTTCTTTGCATGCTTTTATGCGCTTCGAGATGCGCAACCTTTATTGAATAGCTGCGGTTTAATATGGGAAGGGGGAAATGTCAAGGGCGGCGGGAGGAATTTCGCCGCGCACAGCCTTACCGCGCCTCTTTCTCCACCGCAACGCTGCACTGCTTCCGAAAACAGGCAATCCCATAGTGATAAATGGTATGGCAGCCCTCCTCCCCCAGCTCTGCAGCATATTTCTTTTCCGCAATCTGCTGCAGGGTTTTCTGACAGGCGGATTCCAGCTTGTCCCTCTGGGCGTACTTCACTTCAATACACAGGGAGGGAGAGAAAATCAAAGGGCAGATATTAAAGGGGTGACATTCAGACACGGTTACATAAATTGTACAGCGGGCTTGTAATCCGCAGGGGGAATCGGTATAATTTGTTGTAGTGAACAGGACATATCCGGAGGGCAAAACCAGCACGCGGATTAAAAAAGGATTTTTAAAGGACAAACATAGTATTCCTATTGAATTCCTAGGAATAATATGGTATTATAACTACGAGAAACCAATTCTGCCGGTTCCGGCGTGGATTTCAGACATAGATTTATAATCTAAGAAAGGCGGACATTAAAATTATGAAGCGTATGATTTATCTTGACAATGCGGCCACAACAAAGACAAACCCGGCGGTGGTGGAGGCCATGCTCCCCTATTTTTCGGAGTATTACGGCAATCCCTCCTCCATCTACGAATTCTCCACAGAGAGCCGCAAGGCTGTAGACCATGCCAGGGAGACCATTGCCCGCTCCCTGGGAGCTAAAACCCAGGAGATTTATTTCACCGCAGGCGGAAGCGAGGCGGACAACTGGGCTCTGGTGGCCTCGGCGGAGGCTTTCAGTGCCAAGGGAAAGCACATCATCACCACCAAGATTGAGCACCACGCCGTGCTCCATACCTGCCAGTACCTGGAGAAGCGGGGATACGAGGTGACCTACCTGGATGTGGATGAAAATGGGGTGGTAAAGCTGGATGAGCTGAAGAAAGCCATCCGCCCGGACACCATTCTCATCTCCATCATGTTTGCGAACAATGAAATCGGCACGGTGGAGCCTATCAAGGAGA